>DASZUZ010000035.1:0-3230 GCA_035547415.1 Bryobacteraceae bacterium
CAACGCAATCATGGTGTCCCGGCCCCAGTCGGAAAACCAGTGATAACCGGCGATGACCGTGTGAAGATCGCCGGCGCGCCTGACGATGAACTGATCGGCGGCAGCGGTCAGCTCGGAGATCAGCGGATCGGGAACGCGCAATGAAGCGCGCCGGTCGATCTCGCGCTGGCGGAGTTCTCCGGCCACGGATGCCTCCCGGCGCTCCGTGGAAGCGATCACTGTGGCGTTGTTTCCGGCGCCGATTTCAAACTGCATGATCAGCGGCTGAAAGAGATCTTCCTGGAAATCGAGACCCCGCTCGCGTTCGCGCGGGTACTCGAAGTTGAAGTACCAGTTGCCGGCCCGCGCGGTCCATCGGGCGTTGTGTCCCAGGTACAGCCGGGGCAGCCCATGATACGGCTCAACCGACAGCGTTCCCGGATCTTCCGACACTTCCGGATTCAGCGCATCGTTGGCGTGCGTCGTGGAGTGGTAATCGCGAAAAGCGATGAGCGGACAGAGTTCGAGCGTGCATTGCGCTCCACCCCGCACGGAATATTCGATGACGGTCGTATTCTCGCCGTACGCCATGAAGACGCGTTTTTCAATCTCGACGCCCCCGACTTCATAGATGAAAGTTGGCCACGGGTCCCGTTCGAAACTTTTGAGATACTTGTACCCCTGCGGATGGGTCGTGCCCGGATACAGGTTCGCGGAGAGTTCATAGCGTTCCCCGTTCAGGAACACCGTCTCCTCCAGTTTGGAAAGCAGGACATACCGCCCGACCGGCGGATGCAGAGCCGCCACCAGCAAACCGTGGTAGCGGCGAGTGTTAACGCCCGGTATCGTGGACGAAGCGAAACCGCCCAGCCCATTGGTTTCCAGCCACTCGCATCGCAGGCTGGCGTCGATGTCCAGAATCAAGTTTATTCTCCGCTTTGTTGAAGCAACTTGGCTACAATACCGGTCCAGCCTGTCTGATGGCTGGCGCCCACGCCCGATCCGTCATCGCCGTGGAAATATTCGTGGAATAACACCAGATCCTGCCAGTGCGGATCAGATTGGTAGAGTTCGGAATAGCCGTGAGCCGGGCGCCGGCCATCTTCGCCGCGCAGGAAGATATGGGTCAGGCGGCGGGACAACTCGGCCGAAACCTCCCACAGGTTCATATACTTGCCCGAACCCGTGGGGCACTCCACCCGAAACTCTGGTCCCAGGTAATGGTGGAATTTCTGAAGGGACTCAATGAGCAGAAAGTTCACGGGGAACCAGATCGGGCCGCGCCAGTTCGAATTGCCGCCGAACAGTCCGGTGGTCGATTCCGCGGGTTCGTAGCGCACGGTGTACTCGCTGCCGTTGACGCGCAGAGCATAAGGAGTCTCCGCGTGCGCCCGCGACAGAGCGCGAACCCCGTAAGGCGAAAGAAACTCGTTCTCATCGAGCATGAACTGCAGCACGCGCCGCAATTGCTCTTCTCCGACCAGGGACAAGAGCCGCCGGTCGCCCATGCCGATGGCGCGCATGCTCGCCACGTTTTTCGTCAGGTCCGGCCGGTTCTCGATGAACCAGTCCATCCGGCGCTTGAACCCGCTGAGTTCCGCGATGTGCTGGGCTTCGAGCGTTTGCACCGCGAAGAGCGGAATCAGGCCGACCATCGACCGGATCCGCATGGGCGTGGGCTGCTTGCCGGGCAGTGAAAGGACATCGTAGAAGAAGCCGTCCTGATCATTCCACATTCCGGCGCCGTCGTTGCCCAGGTTATTGATGGCATCCGCGATATGGAGGAAATGCTCCCAGAACTTGCTCGCAACATCTTCGTACGAGGAATCCTCGCGCGCCAGTTCAATCGCGATGGCAAGCAGGTTGAGGCTGTACATCGCCATCCAGCCCGTTCCGTCCGCCTGCTGGATGAAGCCGCCGGTCGGCAGGGGCGCGCTGCGGTCGAAAACACCGATGTTGTCGAGACCCAGAAAGCCGCCCTGGAACACGTTGCGTCCTTCGGCGTCTTTACGGTTCACCCACCAGGTGAAGTTCAGCATCAGCTTGTGGAAGATCCTCTGCAGGAACTTGCGGTCCCCCACGCCACGAAGTTTTTTGTCGATCTTGTACACCCGCCACGCGGCCCACGCGTGTACAGGCGGATTGACATCGCCGAACGCCCATTCGTATGCGGGCAGCTGACCGTTGGGGTGCATGTACCACTCACGCACCATGAGACTCAGTTGCTCTTTCGCGAAATCGGGATCGACGAGGGCCAGTGGAATGCAATGAAACGCGAGATCCCAGGCCGCATACCAGGGGTATTCCCACTTGTCCGGCATGGAGATCACATCGGCGTTATAAAGGTGCAGCCAGTCGTGATTCCGCCCCTTGAGGCGCGAATGCGGCGGAGTCGGCGACAGCGGATCACCCTGAAGCCAGTCGCGAACCACGTAGTGATAAAACTGCTTCGACCAGAGCATTCCGCCGATTGCCTGCCGCATCACTTTCTTTGCATCGCAGGAAAGCTGGCCTGGAACTACGGTCGCGTAAAACTCATCCGCTTCTTCAATCCGCTGCTGAAAGACCGCATCGAAGTCGACGGGCTCCGCGGAATCCGTCAAACGAGCATGGACGGTGACTTCCCCGCCGGCGGGAACATTCAGTTGGTAGTGCGCGGCCGCTTTCGTTCCGATCTGGGCCGGATTGACTGCATCCCTTACGCCTTGAACCACATAGTCATTGATCGCGTCTTTTTTAAAGGGCGCGAACGAGCCATCCGTGAATCGGGCTTCGTTGGTTTCGTTCTCGGTAAAGAGCAGTGACGAAGCGCCTTCAAACGTGACCCATCTCTTGCCGTAGGTCGGCTCGTTCAGTTCGATCGTGTTCGGCGACCCGACGCACTTGCGCATCCACGGCCGCTTCGCGCCACGGCGCCACGACCATGTATTCCGGAACCAGACCGTGGGCAGCAGATGAATCCGGGCGTCTTCGGGTCCGCGGTTCGCGACGGTGATTCGGACCAGAATGTCTTCACTGGCGGCTTTGGCGTATTCGACAACGACATCGAAATAGCGATGTTCCGCGAAGACGCCCGTATCCTCCAGTTCAAACTCACGATGTTCCCGTCCGCGGGACCGGTTTTCCCGAACCAGCTGCTCATACGGGAACTCCGCCTGCGGGTACTTATACAGGAACTTCATGTACGAGTGCGTGGGAGTGCTGTCGAGGTAGTAATAACACTCCTTGACGTCTTCGCCGTGGTTGCCCTC
>DASZUZ010000036.1:0-9661 GCA_035547415.1 Bryobacteraceae bacterium
CTTTATCGAAACGGCGGTCGCAATACTGAACCAGATCAGCGACAGGACGGCCAATCGGATGATAAACAGGCCGGCGGTACGGGATTTTAAAGCGGCCAACTCATTCGGGATCTGGCGCAGGCGCAGCAGCGCCCAGGCGGCCGCAATCCATAACGCGATCGTCTTGGGGATGGTGTCGTAATGAAAGAGCAGGCCGGGCGCGATGAGAAGCGGAAGAACAGCGCCCAGCAACAGCGGTATCATCGATTCTCTTGGACAGCAGACAGCCGCCGGAGAGAACTAAAAATAAGCGTCTGGAAGAAAACTGAGTTGTGGTCTCGTCAGCGAGTAGCGGAGGACCGCATCTGCACAGTTCCGTGGGCGAAGTGCGGCATTCTTGCGACGACTGTGAGCACCGCGCGCGGAGATTGGTCGCCTGGGGCTTGTCTGCCGAAGCTGACCCATTCGGCGGTCCGGTATGCTTTTAGTGGGATCGTTATGAGCATCCAACTGGCTCCCGAAATCGAAGCCGGACTTCGCGCCGAAGCCGCCGCGCTCGGGATCAGTGTCGACGCGCTGGTTGCCAGTGCGGTCACGGCTTATCTCCGCGATGGAATACCCACTGCGCCGAACCGGGTGCGTTCGCGCGACCGCTCCGCTGAGATGACGTGGGCATCTCGCCCCGGTGCTCAATTCATCGGCAAATGGGTCGTGCTGCAAGGCGGTCACGTGGTAGCCAGTGGCTCCGATCCGAAGCAACTCTACGAAGGCGCGAGAGCCGAAGGCAATTCGTCGCCGTTCCTTATCTTCGTTTCCTCCGACGAGCAACAGCCGTTTGCTGGCGGATGGATCGATTGACCCCGCTCGAGTGCGACGCCGAGATTCACTACGAAGAAACACCCGCTGGAATTCTGGTTCCCATACGGCTCACGCATGGCGATCGCAGCGTCGAATTGAGGGCCCAGCTGGACACCGGGGCCGCAGACTGCATCTTCGACAATTCCTATGCGGATATCCTCGGACTCACGGATTCCGGAATCCAGAGGGAGTATCGAACCGTGACCGGTTCGTTCAGGGCGCACGGGCACGAGCTTACGATCGAAACCATGGGTCTGGAATGGACCGCAATGGTTTTCTTTCACGCTATGAGCAATCCCGCGCACGCGTTCCTCGGTCGTCGGGGTTGGCTGGATCGGGTGCGCCTGGGGATCGTCCACTATGAACAAAAGACTCCTGCTCGGACAGTTTGATCGGTGAGGGGACGAGGAACGCTTTAAGGATCCCACGTTCAGGCGCTATGCTTTCATAAGCTGCGCCAGATCTGGTCGCGACGAGAACTGAACCCGGGATCTCTCGAATTTGTAGTCGCCCATGAAACACGACCTACGGGTACGACGTAATGAGGATGTCTCTGGCTCGGGACTTCGCGCGTCACTGTCCAAATGGCGGTTTGAGGCAATCGACCATCGGCGTAACTGATTAGATTTACGTGACGCAATGGCGTTAAACCGGAAGGCCCTGGTCACGACATCAGCTATATGAAAGCTATCGAGAATTCGCGCCTGCGCTCAGAAGTATTAAGGAGAGCCGAAGGATTGGTTGCGGGGGAAGGATTTGAACCTTCGACCTTTGGGTTATGAGCCCAACGAGCTACCAGACTGCTCCACCCCGCACAACCATCCTAGCGTGAAGGTCACTGAATCGTCAAATATTTGTAGCTCGTTGCGCTCACTTGTTTTATCGCGCGCTCGAAGCGCGGCTGCTCAGCCGTCCGCGGATCTGATTCATCACGTCCGTAGCGAGAAAAGGCTTGCGCAGAACGGGAAAGTCATGCTCTTCGCAGATGGCTTCCTCTTCCGGCGCGAGCACGGATCCCGTCATCATGATGACCTGCAGGTTCGGGATGTTTTGCTTCAGTTGCTGCGCCAGTTCAACGCCGTTGCCATCCGGCAGCATGTAGTCAAGCAGAGCCGCGTTCGGTTTGCGCCTGGCGACAATCCTGCGGGCCTCGCTGGCGGTTTCGGCGGCGAGCAACTCCCATCCGGATTCCGCCATCAGCCGTTCGAGGAACTGCAGAAGGTCGCGGTTGTCATCGACCAGCAGAACCGTCGGGTGAGACGGGGCCACGGCCTCCCCGGCGCTCGTTGCTCGCAAAACCAGCGATTCCCGGTCCGACGCGATATCGACACGCACGCGCGCTCCCGGATCGATCTGGTTTTTCGCCACCAGCGTCGCCAGAGGCTGCGTCAGGTGTTTGTGAATGGTCCGTTTCAACTCGCGCGCCCCGTACTCCGGACTCGTGCCTTTTTCAATCAGCCACTGTCGCGATTCAAAGGGTACTTCGACGGTGAAGCAGCGGCTTCCCAGGCGCGTGTTCACGTGGTTCTGCAACTGATCGATTTCGTGATCGGTAATCGCCGCGAAGGACTCTGCGTTGAGAGGCTGATATGTGATGACGTGATCGATGCGGTTGATGAACTCCGGTGAGAACTTCTTCCGCACCGCTACCAGCGCGATGCTCTGCAACTTCTGCGTCACTTCCTCTTTCGAGACGCCGCCCGTCGCGGACTGAAAGCCGAAGTCGGGGCTGATCTCCCGCATCATCTCTTTCGCGCCGAGATTACTGGTCAGAAAAACCAGGCTTTTTTCGAAATTGACGATTGAATTGTCGCCAAGCCGGAGAATCCCGCGGTCAAGAACTCCCAAAAGCAGGCGCGTCAGCGAGGGCGCGGCTTTTTCGATTTCGTCGAACAGAACCAGAGACAGGCCGCTCTTGTCGCTGGTCACCGATGTCAGCTTCTGCTGCGAGAGCATCGGCTGCGTCTCGCGGTGCCCCAGATAGCCGGGAGGCGCGCCGATCAGCTTCGCCACCTCATGCTCCATCTGAAACTCTCCGCAGTCGACTTTCAGAAGATTCTTTGAGCTTCCATGGAGCGCTTCAGCGAGCGCTTCCACCGTGCGCGTCTTTCCGGTGCCGGTTGGACCAAGCAGCAGAAACACGCCGACGGGCCGGTTTTCGGGGGCAAGCCCGGCCTGAAACATTTCGATATAGGGAACGATTACATGAATTACATTTGGCTGACCAACAACCTTTGACGAAAGAATAGAAGTCAGGTCTTCAGCCGGCTCCGAAATTTGCCGGCTGCGAGGCCGGCTTCCGGAGGCTGTTTTCGATCGGTCCGTCATAGCTGCCAACAGTATACGAACGAAAAAACCGCTATTCAGGTCCGGAATCGCGAAGAAGAATTACGAGAGCCTGTTATGTCTCTGAGTCTGAAGGACTTCAGCAAAAATCAAAAAAATTCGTCGATTTCCGTGATCGCGTTCAGCATCCCTGAACGCCGGCGCGCGGCGCCGTTGGGAGAAAGTTCTTTCGAGCACAGAAATACGCGCTGGTGGCGTCCGCAATTCGCTCGCTTGCATGGCCGTCGCCGTAAGGATTATGGACCTGAGCCATTGCATCCCGGGCGTCTGAATTGTCGAGAATTCTGGCTACTTCGCTCACAATTCTTATACGGTCGGTTCCGGCCAGGCGAACGGTACCCGCTTCCACGGCTTCCGGCCGCTCTGTTTTCTCCCGCATGACGACGATCGGCTTCCCGAGCGACGGTCCCTCCTCCTGAACTCCGCCCGAATCGGTCAGCAGCAGGTACGCGCGTTCCATCAGGCTGACAAAAGGAACGTAGTCGAGAGGTTCGATCAGGTGAATTCCAGACACCCCCGCGAGGAGGCGGTTTACAGGACCCCTGACATTGGGATTCCGATGAACCGGATAGATGATCTCAACGTCGCCTCGCGCGGCAAGATCCAGTATTGCGCCGCAGATATTTTCAAACCCCTGCCCAAAGCTCTCCCGCCGATGCGCGGTCACAACAATCGGCCGCTTTTCCGAATCGAGGAAACCCCAGTCGCCGCCTGTCAACTGACCCGACAACAGCCGATTTCGAACGTGCAGGACGGCGTCGATGCCCGAATTACCAGTCACGTGAATCGACTCCGCCGCAACGCCCTCGCGCAGCAGGTTCGCGCGGGCGCCTTCCGTGGCGGCGAAATGGATGGCCGCCAGTCTGCCGGCAAGAACCCGGTTCATCTCCTCGGGGAATGGCTCCGACATGTCGCCGGTGCGCAGTCCGGCCTCGATGTGGCCCACCGGAACTCGCGCGTAGAAGGCGGATAATGCTCCACACAGCGTGCTTGTCGTGTCGCCCTGAATGTAAACCATATCCGGTCGACACTCCGTAAGCACTGGCTCGAGCGCGGCAAGCATCCGCGACGAAGCCGAGGCCAGCGTCTGGCCAGGTTGCATCAGGTTCAGATCGTAATCAGGGGAAACCGCAAAGGCGTCAAGTACCTGATCGAGCATCTCCCGATGCTGCGCGGTAACAGCCACTTTGACCGAGAACTCGTCGGGACGAGATCTCATGTGAAGAATTACGGGACAGAGTTTAATCGCTTCCGGCCGGGTTCCAAAAATGAAAAGGGCTTTCACCATGGCTCTGGGATGCAGTGCCGGAAGCGGAGAAATTTCTCAGGACTAACGATGTCGGAAAGTGATCCGGCCCTTGGTCAGATCGTAGGGGGAGAGTTCGAGAGTTACTTTGTCGCCCGCGAGTACGCGGATCCGGTTACGGCGGAGACGCCCGGCCAGGTGCGCCAGAACGATCCGATCATGCTCCAACTGAACGCTGAAAAGACCGCTCGGAAACTTTTCGAGCACGGTCCCGGTTACTTCGATGCTGTCTTCCTTACTCATTCGCCCTCTTCGTTTCTGAACCCCTCCTGCCGGAAGGACAGGCCATCAAGCTGATGGCCTGTCCCACGCGAGGGATTGCGATTCCGGATCAGCCCGCGAGTTCTACGTTCGACGCCTGCAGGCCTTTCGGACCCCGGGTCACCTCAAATTCGACATGCGCGCCCTCATCCAGCGAACGATAGCCGTTCGACTGGATGGCCGAAAAGTGCACGAACACATCCTCGCCCGTCTCGCGCTGGATGAATCCATAGCCCTTGGCCGCGTTAAACCACTTCACTGTACCTTTTTCTTTCATTCACAACCTCTTCAAATAAATCAAAGCCAATCCGAACTTCGAGAGCCCACCGAAACGCGCCCGGCCAAAGGCCGCAAAAGAAAACGGGGCTGCCGCAGTTCTTACCGCGCAGCCCCGTTGATCATTGCGATTAGGACAAGCACCAAAGAAACGATCAGCTATGGACGTATTATAGCCTGGCCGCGGTCCAGCCCGGTATGCGGAGAAGCGGCGAATGCCCCGCCGGAGGTCTCGGGAACGACAGATCTTTGGAACGGCAGGAAAACTGCAATGCTATCTGCAGGAGGTCTATATACCATGAAGCAGTCCATACCAATCACTCTCGTTATGATGGGCGCGCTGCTTGGCGGGGGCTGCGCCACAAAGAAATACGTCCGCCAGACAGTCGATCCAGTCAGCGGGAAGCTTGACCAGGTGGCACAGCAGTCCAACCAGCAGGGCCAGAAGCTCGATCAGACGAGTCAGAGTCTCGACCAGACACGCCAAGGTCTGGATCAGACCCGTCAGAATCTGGAGAAAGACGAAACGGAGCTGAGTGCGACCAAAGAGCGCGCTATGACCGCCGATAACAAGGCTGGTCAGGCGATGGGTCGCGCGGACCAGGCGAATCAAAAGGCGGATCAGCTCGGGCACGATCTGGGAGAGTTGAGGGGCACGGTCGCGAATCTGGATGACTACAAACAGGTTGGCCAGACGACGGTAAACTTCAAATTCAACAGCGACAAACTGAGCAACGACGCGAAACAACAGCTCGACCAGATGGCGTCGAATCCTACCCAGTACAAGCGGTACTTCATCGCGGTTGAAGGCTTTACCGATGCTGTCGGCGCCGCAGACTATAACAGCGCGCTGAGCCGTCGGCGAGCCGATGCGGTGGTCGAGTATCTGGTAGCGAAGCACAACATTCCGATTTACCGGATTCACATGGTAGGCCTCGGGAAGGCAAATCCTGTTGACGAGGCGAGAACGAGAGCTGCCCATGCAAAGAACCGCCGGGTGGAAGTCACGATATTCAGCGCCGATCAGGGATCCATGGCGATGAATAATCAGGCAGCCCCCGCAGGCGCGCAGACCACTCGTCCCGGCAATCAGTCGACTCAGCCGTAACGTCGTGCGGGCAGCGATCAACGCTGACCCAAGTGTAAAATGGAGGGGCGGAAGGTAAAACTTTCATATCGGGATCTCCGCCCCTTATCGCAATGCTGTTCACTCCACCACTTCCAGCGCTGCTCGTAACCTCTACGCTGACAAAGATATCGCGGGGAATGTTCGACGATACTTTTGCCGGCATTCACCAGCTCGCCTGGTTCGATTGGGCTCTTCTGATCCCGTACTTCGGCATTCTTGGAATCCTCTCCATTTACGGGCTGCACCGCTTCGATACGATACACACCTACTTCAAGCATCGGAAGAAAGCAGCATCGGAACCACCGAAAAAGTTCCAGCATCTGCCTCGCGTCACTATTCAGCTTCCCCTCTACAACGAACGTTACGTTCTTGAACGCCTGATCGATGAAGTCGTCAGGATGGAGTACCCGCGGGACCTGCTGCAGATCCAGGTATTGGACGATTCGACGGATGAAACTCACCAGTTTGCGGATGCTCTCTGCGAGCGCTACCGCAACATGGGATACCCGATCGAGTATCACCACCGAACCAATCGCGAAGGTTTCAAGGCCGGCGCCCTGCAGGAAGGCCTCAAAACGGCCACGGGCGAGTTCGTCGCGGTGTTCGATGCCGATTTCATTCCTCCCGCGGATTTTCTGACCCGCACAATCAATCACTTCGCCGATCCGAAGGTTGGCGTCGTCCAGACTCGCTGGAGTTATCTGAACCGGGATTTCAATTTTCTGACTGAAGTCGAAGCGATTCTGCTGGACGGCCATTTCATCCTGGAGCACGGCGCCAGATCGCGCGCCGGATACTTCTTCAATTTCAACGGCACGGCGGGAATTCTGCGCCGGACCATGATCGATGATGCCGGCGGGTGGCAGCACGACACTCTCACGGAAGATTCCGATCTGAGTTATCGCGCTCAGCTGCGCGGCTGGAAATTTGTATACATCCCCGGGGTCGAGTGCCCTTCGGAACTTCCTGTCGAAATCCACGGTTTCCAGGTCCAGCAGTTCCGGTGGGCCAAAGGGCTGACGCAGTGCGCGAAGAAATTGCTGCCGAGCCTGCTCCGCGCGAAAATCCCGTTTCGAGTTAAGGCCGAAGCGTTCCTTCACCTGACGCCGAACATTTCTTACCCATTGATGATCGTTGTTTCGGCGCTGATGTTGCCGGTCATGATCGTGCGCTTCTATATGGGCGTGTGGCAGATGATGCTGCTGGATCTTCCGCTCATCGTCGCTTCGTTCTGGTCGATTTCCGCGTTCTACGTCATCGCCCAGCGCGAACTGCATCCAAAGAACTGGAAGCGGACCTTCTTCTTCCTGCCCATGCTGATGGCGGTGGGCGTCGGGTTGACCCTGATCAATACGCGCGCGGTGCTCGAGGCCCTTTTCGGCGTGCAGAGCGGTTTCGTCCGAACTCCGAAGTACGCGATCGAAGGCAATCGGCAAAAGAGAATGGCGGTTAAGAAATACAAGCGTCGCAGTGGCTGGCTGCCGTATTTCGAACTGGCCTGCGGAACTTACTTCCTCTACATGTGCTGGTTCGCCATCGACACATATAACTTCCTTTCGCTGCCGTTCCTGGCGCTCTTCGTGGGTGGCTACTACTGGGCCGGCTTCGGCACCCTGTATCAGGAATACAAGGACCGGCTTCGCTACAATCGGCAACACCGGCTGGAATTCGAGACCGCCCGATAGATCGTGGATAATTTCATCTCTCCGGAAATGGTCCGCGACGCGGCAGTTCGCATTCGCCCGCTCGCGCGCCGTACCCCCGTCATGACATCGCGCTCCGTCGACGAAAGATCCGGTCTGCGAGCGTTCCTGAAGTGCGAAAACTTTCAACGCGGCGGCGCGTTCAAAATCCGCGGCGCTGCCAACCTGGTGCTCTCCACTCCGGCGCCGGACCTGAAGCGGGGAGTCGTCGCGTTCTCGTCCGGGAATCATGCGCAGGCGACGGCGATCGCCGCGAAGCACGTCGGCGCGCCGGCGACTATCGTGATGCCGGAAGATGCCCCGCGCTCCAAGATGGAGCCGACCCGCGCCCTGGGCGCCCGCATCGTCACCTATAACCGTTTCGTTGACGATCGCGAAGCCATTGCGGCCCGCGTCCTCGCGGAAACCGGCGGTATCCTCGTGCCGCCTTTTGACCATCCGATGATCATGGCGGGGCAGGGTACTGCCGGTCTTGAACTGCTCGAAGAGGCGCCGGATCTGGACGCTCTGGTCGTCTGCGTGGGAGGTGGCGGCCTGATCTCCGGCTGCGCGACGATCGCGAAGTCAATTCTCCCGGCCATCCGGATTTTCGGTGTCGAACCCGAGCTGGCAAACGATACGTATCAGTCGTTCGTCAAAGGCGAGCGCGTCACGATCCCGCCGCCGGACACGATTGCCGATGGCCTTCGCTCTCCGTGTCCTGGAAAACTTACCTTTCCCGTGATCCAGCGCCATGTTGAGCAAATTTTGCTCGTCACGGAAGACGAGATTCGCGCGACAGTCCGCTTCCTGCTGGAGCGCATGAAGATTCTGGTTGAACCGAGCGGCGCCGTTGCGGCGGCAGCCGTCCTGTTTGGCAAGCTGCCCGCGGGCATTGGCAAAGCCGGAATAATCGTTTCGGGCGGGAACGTCGATCTCGAATTCCTGAAAACATGCTGATCGCCTGAGTTCGCGGCGCTTCCTCAGGTCGTTCCAAAATGGGTACAACGCCCCGATCGTATGCCTGTTGAGTTACACGTTCCGGAAAATCCAGCCGCGCTCGACGAAGAACTACAAGCCATTCCGAACCGTCCGGCGGTCTTTCTTCTGTGGCCGCGCGAGGGGAAGCCATACCTCGCTCGAACGAATGTTCTCCAGCGGCGGCTCACACGCCTTCTGGGTCCCCGCGAGAAAGCTTCGCGTCTGCTCCATCTGCGCAATACGATTGCGCGGATCGAATACCATCTCACCGGGTCGAAGCTCGAATCGCAGTTTGTCCTGTGGGAACTGGCGCGGCGTCACCTCGGAGCAGGATACCGTGAGGAGATCCGCCTCCGGCTTCCCTCCTACGTCAAACTGATTCTCGCGAATCCCTTTCCCAGGACGCAGGTCACCACCCGCTTCGGGCGTTCCGCCGCAGTCTATTACGGTCCGTTTCGCAGTCGGTCCACCGCCGCGCAGTTCGAATCCGGGTTTCTCGACCTCTTCCAGTTGCGGCGCTGTCAGGAAGATCTGGTCCCCGGACCGGAGCACCCGGGCTGCATGTACGGCGAGATGGGTCGTTGCCTGCGTCCCTGCCAGCAGGCTGTGGGAATCGAGGAGTATCGCGCGGAAGCGGAGCGTGTGGCGGAATTTCTGCGCACCGCCGGCAAGGCGCTCATCGAACCTGCGGTGGCCGAGCGTGACCGCCTCAGTGGCGACATGGATTTTGAAGGCGCCGCGATGATGCACCAGCGCGTGCAGCGCATCGCGGAAGTTCTCGCGCTCGGTGACGAGATGGCGCGCGAGGTTGAACACCTCAGCGCGATCGCGGTCGCGCCTTCC
>DASZUZ010000037.1:0-2069 GCA_035547415.1 Bryobacteraceae bacterium
TCACGCAGATAAGTCTGGATCTGGTCCGCCATGTCCTGGAAGAACGTGCTCGTCGTACGGCCGCAACCGGGGCACGCCGTGACCTGCGGCGAGAAACTCCGGATCCCGAGAGACTGCAGAATCTGCTGGCTGACGATCACCTCTTCCGTGCGATCGCCGTTCGGCAGCGGAGTGAGCGAGGCGCGGATGGTATCCCCGATGCCTTCCTGCAGCAGAACGGACAATGCCGCGGTGGTCGCGACGATCCCCTTCGAGCCGAGTCCCGCTTCAGTCAGGCCGAGGTGCAGAGCGTAATCGCTGCGGGCCGCCATGGCGCGGTAAGCGTCAATCAGGTCCTGGACGTTGCTGACCTTCGCGCTCAGGATAATTCGCTCGCGCGGCAGACCGTACCGCTCAGCGGCTTCCGCCGAAAGCAGGGCGCTCGCGACGATGGCATCGAGCGTCACATCGCGCGCGTCTTTCGGCTCCGGCAGTTTGTTGTTCTCATCCATCATGCGGGTGAGCAGCGCGCCATCGAGCGAGCCCCAGTTCACGCCGATGCGAACCGGCTTGCCGTACTCGATGGCGGCTTCGATCATCGTGCGGAAGTTGTCGTCGTGCTTCTTGCCGATATTGACGTTGCCCGGATTGATCCGGTACTTCGCCAGAGCGCGGGCGCACGCCGGATACTTCTTCAGCAGAATATGGCCGTTGTAGTGGAAGTCGCCGATGATCGGCACGCGCACGCCGAACATGTTCAGCGTGTCCACGATCTTCGGCACCGCGGCGGCGGCGGCTTCGGTATTCACGGTCACGCGCACCAGTTCCGAACCGGCGCGCGCCAGCGCCATCACCTGATTGACGGTGGACGTGACGTCAGCCGTGTCCGTGTTCGTCATGGACTGCACGACGATCGGATTCGCCCCACCAACCTTCACGCCGCCAATATTCACCGCGACCGACTGGCGGCGCCTGATTTCAGCCATAAAGTCTTGATTTTATCAGTGCGCCGCGACCGGGTTCCGCAGTACGCCGATTCCTTCGAGTTCGACTTCCACCACGTCGCCTGGCTGCATACGCTTTGTATTGCCCGGAGTGCCGGTGTAGATCACATCGCCGGGAGTCAGCGTGACGTACCGGCTGACGAAGCTGATGACCGTCGGAATATCGAACAGCAGATCGCTGGTGCGCTGTTCCTGCAACACTTCGCCGTTGACGCGCGTCTGCAGCGCCAGGTCGGCGTAGTTCAGTCCGGTGACAATCCAGGGGCCCAGAGGCGCAAACGTGTCGCATCCCTTGGCGCGCCACCACTGGCGGTCCGTGTTGCGCTGCCAGTTGCGGTCGCTGACGTCGTTTCCGCACGTCACGCCGAAGACGGCATCGGCGGCTTCTTCGAGCGAGGCGTTCTTTACTGGCTTGCCGATCACAACCACGAGTTCGCCTTCGAAATGGAGATCTTCGGAATCGGCCGGAATACGGATCGGGTCGCCGGGATTCTGCAGGCTGGTGACCGGCTTATAGAACATTTCCGGGTTCGCCGGCGCAGGTCTCGAGCCGAGGTGACTCTTATAGTTCAGGCCCACCGCCAGGATCTTCGGCGGAACACAGGGCGCCAGCAGTTTCACATCGTCCAGCGTGAACTGCCTTCCGGTGGTTTCCGGCGGATCGAACAGCCCGCCTCGCAGTTCTTCGATGATGCCGTTATTCACCAGGCCGTAGTTATGCCGGCCCTCGTACTCAAAACGCGCGTATATAGCCATGTTCTCCCTGAATATATCCCGACGCTGCGTTTCCGGGAGCTATAAGACTTCGAGTAAGGCGTCCATCGCCGCCGCGCACTGCTCGCGTGAGACGTCGCGATGCGTGACCGCGCGCATCAGCCGTTCGTTGACGCCGTTCAGCAGAACGCCGCGTTCTTTGAGAGCGCTGCTGATGTCGCGCGGCGCGCGCCCGGTTTCCGATACGTCGAAGATCACGATGTTGGTTTCCACCGGAAAGACGCTGACACCTTTCATCTGTTGCAAACGGTCCGCGAGATAGCGCGCGCTGGCATGATCGGCGGCCAGTCCCTTCGGTCCTTCTTCGAGCGC
>DASZUZ010000038.1:0-10377 GCA_035547415.1 Bryobacteraceae bacterium
CAACATTACACTGTCGGTCTATGCGCACGCGCTCGAAGCCGACGAGCTCGCGGCGGCGAAGATCTGGGAAGATTCGATGGCAGATGTGATCGAGGCAAATAAACGGCCGCCAGAGCGCAATCTAGCAAAATCTAGCGCGCACAGACATCACACGGAAAGAATTACTGAAAAGAAAGGAGTTAAGAGGGTTGGGAATGGCGGGGACGACGGGGCTCGAACCCGCGACCTCCGACGTGACAGGCCGGCGTTCTAACCAACTGAACTACGTCCCCGCTTTGTGTCGGAACATTTAAATCTTAGCATGAGGCCCCCTCGTGTTCAAAATTGCACCCGCGTTCTCCGTCTGTTGTGCGAAGGTGAGCGGGGATGCGATGCGAAGTTTTCGCGCCTTCAAAGCGTTACATTCGTGCGACAATGGCTGCGTCCAGACAATTCAGGCGCACGCTGCGGCGCGCGATCGGGGAGGTTCGACAGATGGGCCATCATCGCTCCGAGACTCCGTTCGACAACATAGAAAGCTCCCTTCAATACGTTTCTCTCCTCGCTGAAGCCGTTCAGGAAGCGCTTGCTGAAGTCGAGGAAGACATCTCGCTGGCCGGCGAGGATGGAGCGAACCGGCGAAAAGAAGCGCTCCAGATCGTCCATTTCAAGCTGACGAAGCTGACAACGCATATGGGAGCGAGCCGACGAATCCTGAATGACCTGCGGACGCTTCGCCGTCTGCTGCTCGAAGAACGGAGTCTCGAGGGGGTCTGGCGACAGCCCGCGGACTAGCCACCTGGCGCTGGTGGGAAGTGAGCATTTCAACCCACCCTATCGAAAGTTGGGGCGGAGGAAATATGAATTACCCAAAAAACTCCCCCAAAATGCAAACCGATTGTCATCAACCATTTACATGATCTACTTGACAAAGAAAATGGTTGAGCCTATGATGGGGTGCTCGTTGAAGTTAAATCTTTATAAATCACACCGGTGGTCAGGTGGGGGCTCTACGTATGATGACCTTCTCAGTCGGTGAAAAAGTCGTCTATCCCAACCAGGGCGTTGGGACTATTGAGAACATCAGCACTCGATACTTCGAGCAGAAGCCGGAGAAGTTCTATCTTCTCCGGCTTTTTTGTTCGAGCATGACGGTGATGGTGCCGTTCTCGAACGCCGAGACGATCGGTCTGAGGAAACTCTCGAAGAACACGGATGTAGCCAAGGTGCTCACGTATCTGGCTGGGCCCGCCGTCGAGAATCTCCAGGACTGGAAGATTCGGTTTAAGATCAACAGCGAGAAGATGCTCACCGGCAGTCTTCTTCAGATCGCGGAGGTGTTCAAGCAACTCGTGCGGCTGCAGGCGGAAAAGCCTCTGTCGTTCCGCGAAAAAAAGATGCTCGACCGGGCGCGTACGATGTTGATTTCCGAGGTTTCGCAGGCGCGCAATATCGCCGAGGCCGAAGCCATCGGACTGATGCAGAAGGCGCTCTCCAAATCCGGGTTTCAATTCCCGGAACCAGCCTAACCCCGTCAGAAGCACGGGTCGGGCGCATCTATACTGAAAGGTGCTGCTCGGCCCGATCCTGATTCTTCTGACAATCGCCGGGTGCGCTCTGTTCGTCTTCCGGCCCGTCTGGTTTCCCCTCCCTATCACCGCTGAAGCTTTCGCCTGGGACCGGCAGTTCGGCTGGACTCTCTGGATCTGCGGCGCCATCTTTGTTGCGGTTCAGCTTCTTCTGGCATGGACGATCATCCGCGGCCGCAGGCAAACCGCGGGGCTCTCTCGCGGAGGTCACCGCTGGCTCGAGATCGCCTGGACCACCGCCACCGCCGCGCTGTTCCTGACACTCGCCGCGCTCGGCTCTCGCGGCTGGGCGAAAATCCCGGTTGCCGCTCCCGGCAAGGAAACGATCGAAGTCTATGCGCACCAGTTCGCGTGGAACTTTCGCTATCCCGGTCCGGACGGGCAGTTCGGGCGGACATCGAACGAGTTCATCAGCGACTCCGGCGGAAATCCGTTCGGCATCGATCCACGGGATCCGGACGGCAAGGACGATATCGTCACAGCGAGTCTGCGAATCCCGGCGGGGCGCGACGTGCTGCTGAAGCTGCATTCGCGGGACGTGATCCATGATTTCTTCGTCCGGGAATTGCGCACCAAACAGGACATTGTGCCGGGCATGGAGATCCCGCTGGAAATCCATGTGGATCGCCCCGGCGAGTACGAGATCGCCTGCGCCGAGCTATGCGGACTGGGGCACAGCCAGATGCGAAGTCTGATGATCGTGATGCCGCCGGCCGAATACGACCGGTGGAAGCAATCGCATTGAAGCGCGCCCGCTCCGGTTACAGCAATCCGGAGCGGACGAGCAGAGCGTCGGGATCGGGGTCGCGTCCCATGAAGCGCTTGTAGAGTTCGGCCGGATCCTCGCTGTCCCCTTTCGACAGGATGTTCTCGCGGAACGCGCCGCCGACTTCGGGACTGAAAATTCCCTCGTCGCGGAAGCGCGTGAAGGCATCCGCATCGAGCACCTCCGCCCACTTGTAGGAGTAATAAGCGGCGCCATAGCCGACCGGACTCGCGAACAGGTGCGTGAAGGCGGCAATCATCGCGTGATCTTCCGGCAGGGGCGCCGGGGTGAACTGCTGCAGGATGGCGCGGGAGTACTGAATGACATCCCCGTCACGCGCCGGATCGTACTCGCGGTGCAGTTTCAGATCGACAAATCCAAACCCGAGTTGCCGCATCTGCATGTTTGCGGTCCGGTAGGTGCGGGCGCGTTTCATCTTCTGGAACAGGTCATCGGGAATCGCCTCTCCCGTCTGATAGTGCCGCGCGAACAGATCGAGCGCTTCGCGCTCCCAGCACCAGTTCTCCATGATCTGGCTGGGCAGTTCGACGAAGTCCCAGGCGACGGCGGTACCGGCCAGACTCTTCACCTCCACCCGGCTCAGGACGTGATGCAGCAGATGGCCAAATTCGTGGAAGATGGTTTCCACTTCCCGGTGCGTCAGCAGGGCAGGCTTGTCGCCAATGGGGGGAGTCAGATTCCCGCAGACGCAGCCGACATGCGGCTCATGATGTTCGGGCGCGTCCACGCCGGTGATGAAGCCCTCCATCCAGGCTCCATCGCGCTTGGTTTCGCGCGGGAACCAATCCGCGTAGAAGGATCCGAGCAGCAGGCCGTCCCGATCATGCACTTCGTAATAGCGCACGTCCGGATGCCATACGGGAACGTCGCCGCGCTTCCGAACCTGAACTCCGTAAAGACGTTCCACGATGTCGAACATGCCATCGACGACGCGTTCCGCCGGGAAATAAGGGCGAAGCTGCTCTTCATCGAATTCGTACAGGGCGCGGCGCTGCCGCTCCGCGTAATAGCTCACGTCCCAGGGATCCAGTTTCCGGCCCGCAAACGCCTCGAGCGCGGCATTTTCTTTTTCGTAGAACGGATCTGTCTTCGTTTTCAGGTCGTCGAGAAACTGCATGGCGCGCTCGCCGCGGTGAGCCATGCGGTCGTGGAGAATGAAGTCGGCGAAATCCGGAAAGCCGAGCAGTCTGGCCTTTTCGCGGCGCAGTTCGAGGATGCCGACGATCAGCGGACGGTTGTCGCGTTCGCCCTGGGTGGCGCGCGCGGAATAGACCCGGTACATGCGCTCCCGAATGCCGCGGTCGTTCAGATACGTCATCACGGGAACGTAGCTGGGCGCCTGCAGCGTAAATCGCCACCCCGACAGCCCCTTCGACTCCGCACTCTGGCGGGCGGCGTCCAGAGCGCTGGGCGGGAGACCGGCGAGTTGCGCTTCGTCCGCGATCACCAGGTCGAAGGCGTTTGTCGAATCGAGAACATTTTCCGAAAATTTCGTCGTCAGCTTCGCGAGTTCAACGTCGATTTCGTTGAGACGCGTTTTGCCCGCCGCGTCGAGTTCCGCGCCGTGGCGGCGGAAGGAGTCCAGCGTTTTCGTGAGAAAGCGTTCGCGTGTTCCCGTTAAAGCTTTGGCTTCCGGCGTTTCCGCGAAACGCTGCAGTTGTTTCCAAAGACCCTCATTCAGCGGGATCTGAGAATAGAAGGCGCTCGCCTCGGGCTCCACGGTATTCCAGGCAGCACGCAGTTCGGGCGTTGTGGACACCGATTCGAGGTGCCGAACCACACCCAGCGCGTAATCCAGGTTCTCGGTCGCTCGCTCAAGCGCAAGCATAGTGTTGTCGAATGTGCGGTCCGATTCATCCCGTACAATAGCGTCAATCCATTCCCGGGCCTGCGAAATCAGAGTTCTGATGCCCGGCACAACATGTTCGGAGCGAATGCGATCGAACGGTATCTGGAATGAGACGGAAAGCAGCGGATTATCAGACATTGGATATCGGGAGTTAACGCAGGTACTGAAAGTAATATAGCTCAGATGGTGGATATCGGGGATAATCTCAGGCTCGCGATAGATGCCATTCGCGCGCATAAGTTGCGCACAGCCCTTACAGTGCTGGGCCTGACGATGGGCGTGGCCACCCTGGTTACCGTCATGACGATTGTGCAGGGCGCGAATCTTTATGTCGAACAGAAGATCGCCAATCTCGGCACCAATGTGTTTCGCGTCGCAAAAACGCCCTTTGCCGTAGTGGACTTTACTGTCGTAGTAAAAGCCTTGAAGAACAGGAACATCGACCTCGCGGATTACGCGGCGGTGGCGGCTTTGTGCCGGGCATGCGAGTATGTCGGGGCCTCGGCGAGCGGGACGCTTTCGATTCAGTATCAGAACAAACAGGCGGACGACACGACGGTGTATGGCTACACCCCTAACATGGCCGAGATCGACACCCGCACGCTTGATCAGGGACGTTACTTTACGGCGAGTGAGGACCGCCACGCGTCTTACGTTTGTCTGATTGGAGCGTCGCTGGCCGATCAGTTTTTCCCAGGCGTTAATCCGATCGGGCGAATTATCCGAACGGGCAGCCAGGAGTTTACGGTTATCGGGACGTTCGAGAGACTGGGATCCGTGCTGGGACAGGATCAGGACAACTTTGTGATTGTGCCACTGACGACTTATCTCAAGTTCCGCGGCGCGAGATCGAGCCTGACGCTCGAAGTCAAGGCATCCGGCGGAGAGAGACAGTTCAATGCCGCACAGGACGAAGTCCGGATCATCCTGCGATCGCGCAGACACGACCAACCGGGAAAGGACGACAGTTTTTTCATCGGCACGGCGCAAAGCTATATTTCGCTGTGGCAGAGCATCAGCAGTTCCTTTTTCGCGGTGTTCGTCATGGTGAGTTCGATTTCGGCGGTCGTGGGCGGCATCGTGATCATGAACGTGATGCTCGTCAGCGTTACGGAAAGAACGCGCGAAATCGGCGTGCGGAGGGCGATGGGCGCAACCCAGGCGGACATCCTGCGGCAATTTCTCACGGAAAGCCTGATACAGTGCGTGATCGGCGGGGCGATCGGAATCGGCATCGGCTTCGGCTGCGCACTGGCGCTCCGGACACTCACTTCGTTCCCCGCCTCGGTCAAGACGTGGGTGGCGTTGCTGGGCGTAGCGCTCAGTTCGATGATCGGACTTTTCTTCGGAATCTATCCGGCGCGGAAGGCGGCACGGCTGGATCCCGTCACGGCGCTCCGGACGGAAGTCGGATGAAACGCACCGAACTCAGCGAAAATCTCGCCGTCGCAATGGACACGCTGCGCTCGCGGAAAGTGCGTTCCGGGCTGACGATCCTCGGGATCGTCATCGGCGTGACGTCCGTTATTGCGGTCGCATCCATTATCGACGGGCTGAACGGGCTCATCAAAGAGCGGGTGCAGCGACTGGGCTCGAACACGCTGTTCGTCACGCGTATTCCGCCGAACCAGGGTCCGGGCCGGCTTCCGCAAAAGATCCGGATGCGCAAGTATCTGCAGGACGACGACGCTCAATTCATCGAGGAGACCAGTCCCGCGGTGGCTTACGCGACGGTCTTCGCCAACCGGATCAACTTCAACGAGCAGACCGACGAGATCCGGTACGGAGATGCCCATGTGGAACGGTTCTTTCTGCGAGGCACGCAGCCCGAATACGCGAAGGCGTTACCGCTCTTTGCCATCGCGGAAGGTCGCTTCATTTCGTCATACGACGAGGAGCACGCGCGGAACGTCATCGTGATCGGCCGTTCCATCGCCGATTCCCTGTTTCCGAATCTGGACCCGATCGGCAAAATCGTGCGGCTGGACGGACGGTGGTATGAAGTTGTCGGCCTGTTCGAGCCGGATCAGGGCTTGTTTTCGAGTTTCGGCGTGGACCAGTTCGCCTGCATTCCGATGAGCAATTTTCGCAAGAACTTCCCGGAAATTCGCGAGCGATTCATCGCGGTCGCGGGAAAGGATGAATTCAGTCTCGACACCGTGAAAGGCCAGGTCGAAGAAGCGATGCGGCGCAAGCGGCACGTGCCGCACAACGCCGAAAACGATTTCGAGATTTCAGATCCGGATTTTCTCAGCGCGCTGTGGGGACAACTCACGGGGGCGCTGGTGCTGCTGACAGGAATCATCAGTTCCATCGGCCTGCTGGTGGGCGGCATCGGCGTCATGAACATCATGCTGATTTCGGTGACGGAGCGCACGAGCGAAATCGGACTGCGGAAAGCCGTGGGCGCGAGAAAGGCGGATATCCGGGCTCAGTTCCTGCTCGAAGCCGTTACCCTTTCCGGGATCGGCGGCGTGATCGGAATTCTGGCGGGCGCTCTGATCGCGCTGATCGTACGAACGGCATTGCCGGCGATTCCGGCAGTGGTGTCGCCGTTATGGGTGGGCCTGGGTGTGGCAATTTCGGTCGGGGTCGGGCTTTTCTTCGGCTATTACCCTGCGAATCGGGCGGCTAATCTCGATCCGATCGTCTGCCTCCGGTACGAGTGATCGCCGCGGACGGGATCACGTCTGCGGCAGCGCTATCGACGCGAATTCATCCGCGAGGCGATGCACAAGCGCGGGAATCTCCGTGCCGGCCATGGGCATTCCGTGGCCGGGAGCGAGGACTCGGGGCTCCAGCGCCGCCAGTTTTTCCACCGAACGCCTGGCGTCGTCCCAATCCGATGTGTAGTACGCCGGAGGACCATGCAGTTCGGGACGTCCCGTCGCCACGGCGAGGAAAGATTCCGCTTTCGTAGTGCAGAACGCATCGCCGACGAGGAGGACGTGGTCCGCATCCCGAAACAGCGAGATGTGGCCCCGGGTATGGCCCGGAGTGTGAATCCACTCCCACCCGGGCATCTCGGGCAGAGATCCATCCTCGGGAAGCGGACGCAGATTGCGGGAAATATCCACCGGTCCACGCGGATAGAGCGGCGACAGCACCGACATCAGTCCCCCGCCGGCTGAGGCGTCGGGCGGTGGATATCTGGCTTTTCCGGTCAGGTATGGCGCTTCGAGAGGGTGCGCATAGACCGGAACATCCCAGTGCTCAAGCAGGTCTTCTATGGCTCCGGTGTGGTCAAAGTGGCCGTGCGTCAGCACGATCGATTTCGGGTGGGCTTTCCCGCCGAACTGCTCTTCCACCCAGCCTCGGATGCGCGACGCCGAAAAGGGAAGCCCGGCGTCCACCAGGCTCCACCCGTTCGTCGTCTCGACCGCAAATACATTCACAAAGAGCAGCCGGGTCCCGGCTACGCCCACAGCGATGTTGTCGAGAGGCGCGGCGTCGTATTCGGGGATAGGGATTCTGTCCATACGGGCCGATCCCGCGTCACCGGCGGCGACTGGGGGCCACTTCCTCTTCGGAACGAGTCGGACCGGTATCGGCCGCCCAATCCTCGGGAGGAACATTATCGATATCAGTGAGTCCCAATGAAGGGTCGTGCGCGTCCTTCACGGTCAGTTCATCAAGTTCGTTGCCGTCAGGACGCAGAGGGGTTTCTCCTCGCCGGGTTCCGAGCGCGCTCGCGTCCGCCGTGACTTCGCCTTCGGCTCCTCCGCCTCCCCCGTGCGCTCCCGATCCCGCGCGATCCGCAGTCTCAGTGGGCTTCGCTTCGAGATCACCTGTTTCCGCGCTGTCGCCGCGTTTGATTCCGCCGACGTTTGCCGATGTGTAATTCGATTCCAGTCCCATGGGGTCGACAGGAGCAGAACGGTCGCCAACGGTAGCGAGACTGCTCGCGGGACATTTCCATTCCGGGGAGAATACAGAGATGCAGGACCTGCACGGGTCGTTCTGGGTGCTGGTGCTCTACGATGTCGCCGAGCAGATCGATCTCGCGCAACTGCGGGGCCTGATCGGGGCGCCGAAGGCCGAGCGCGAGCCCACGTTCAAGCATCCGGCTCCGGAGTATGTTCGGTTCGAGCGGCCGCCCGTGGTGGAGACACTCGACCCGATCTCGCTCGCGAGCGGAGAAACGTTCCAGTGCCGCATTCGCTATTTCGATTACGGCGTGGTCAGCGTGGAGCTGGAGCGCGGCTTCATTGCGGACTGGAATGAACTCGCATCGTTATCCAGCCGGTGGATCTCGGCTCCCGAGATCGAAAAATGCACTCTGGAACTGATGAAAAGGCGGGTGGAGCGGGTGAATGCCGCGTTCGTGCAGCCATACGGCCCATGGCTCAGCGAGGATTATTACGTCATTCACATCCGCGAAGCGCCCTTTACCGCCGCGGAGATGCTGGCACTGCATAGAGGCGAAATCGCACGGATCGTGCGGGGCGAGTCACGAACCCTCAGCGAGGCGGAGGCAGCGGAGGCGCTGCAGTCGAGCATGTCGTACTACCCGAGCGACCTTCTGGTGGTCGGGTGGGTGGCCGCACTCATCTACGATACGCCGGATGGCGCAGCGCCGGCGCTGGAACTGCTCGAATACGCGAACACGCAATTGCTCGAGTTCCGCCATTATGACGACGTGCTGACGCGCGTACTCGAAGATGTTTACAAGGCGCTGGAGCATCGGGGCGGGCTTCTTCGCCGCTGGAGAATGGCGCGCGAAGCGGGACAACTGAACGCCATGCGCCTGGACATTACCGAATTGACGGAACGCATGGATACATCGATCAAGTTCCTCAGCGATATGTTCTACGCGCGGGCATACCGGGTGGCGGCGGCGCGCGTCGGCGTGACGGATTATCGCAACCTGGTCGAGCGGAAACTCCGAACAGCGGAGGGCCTGTACGAATTCATGATGAACGAGTTTTATCAGGCGCGGTCATTCCTGCTGGAAGCGATGGTCGTGGCGATTCTGGTGATCGAACTGGTGCACTTGTTCCGTGGCGGAATCTGAGATTCCTCACCTGCTTGCGATCAACGCCCCGGTCAGGCGGAGCGGCTTTTCCAGAACCCGCTCAGCACCGCGGCCGCGATGACGATTCCCGCGACGCCTTCCCGCGTCCAGAGTTGCATGGGACCCGGCGGCGGGGAGATGGCGTTCATCTCCTCCACGCTCATGGCGCGAAAGCGTTCGAGTTCCAGTTCGAGACTTTTCCGGCCCTGCTCCATGGCCCAGCGATGGTTGGCTTCGAAGACGGGGCGCAGCAGGAACGACAATCGCCGGAGCAGTGGTTTTTCCGCCGCGAGTTTCCAGTCAAAGGTGATATCGACGAAGTCCCCGTCCGGGACGATGGACCAGATACCTCGCCCGTCGAAGTCTCCTGTCGCCTCGATCACCAGCCGCTTCGGGCGGTCGCGCACGACGGTTTGCGCATCCCACGAGAGCGTATACGGCAGCCATCCTTTTGTGCGGAGATGAACCCGATCTTTCCCCTCGGGTTTCACGATCAGATAAACGGACGGCCACCAGCGGGAATATTCGAGAGGCTGGCTGAGAATGTCATACACGTCTTCCGCCGCGCCCTTTACGCGCCAGCGGGTTATGAAGTGGTACCGGTTTGTCATCGGGTAACGGCGTTCGGCTCTATTGTTACCATAACGGTTCACCCTTCCATCATGATTCCCCGCGTGCTTTCGGGCGTTCAGCCCTCCGGCAATCTGCATATCGGCAACTATCTTGGAGCACTGGCGAACTGGGTCAAAATTCAGTACGACTACGAAAGCATTTTCTGCATCGTCGATCTGCACGCGATCACGGTCTATCAGAAACCGGATGAACTCCGCGCCAAAATCCGGGAACTCGCGGCGCTGTTTCTGGCGGCCGGGATCGACCCGAAGCATTCGCGAATCGTCGTGCAATCCACCGTGCCCGCGCACGCGGAACTGGCGTGGCTGCTCACGTGCGTTACGCCGATGGGCTGGCTCGAACGCATGACGCAGTTCAAGGCCAAATCGGCCGCTCAGGAATCCGTGGGGGACGGCCTGTTTCAGTATCCGGTCCTGATGGCGGCGGACATTCTGCTCTACCAGGCAGCCATTGTTCCGGTGGGCGAAGATCAGATGCAGCATCTGGAACTGACCCGCGATATCGCGCAGCGATTCAACTCGCTCTA
>DASZUZ010000039.1:0-10851 GCA_035547415.1 Bryobacteraceae bacterium
GTGACGAAGTAGGGCGAGATGAAACCGCGGTCGAACTGCATGCCGTCGACAACGTCGAGTACCGTTTCGGTTGTCTTTGCCTCTTCGACGGTAATTACGCCTTCCGGACCCACCTTCTGCAGCGCATCCGCGACCATTCTGCCGATCGATTCGTCATTGTGCGCGGAGACCGTCGCGACCTGCATGCGATCCTGGTAGCCCGCCACCGGTCTCGACCGCTCGTGCAGGGCTCGTACCGCCGCTCGCAGACCGCGCTCGAGACCTCGTTTCAGGTCGATGGCGCTCGCGCCCGCCGCGATGTTCCGGATTCCCTCGGAAAAGATCGAGAAGGCGAGCAGCGTCGCGGTCGTGGTTCCATCGCCCACGGCATCCCCGGTCTTTTCCGCAGCCTCGCGCAGAACGCGCGCGCCGAGGTTCTCGACCGGTTCTTTGAGCTCCATTTCACGGGCGATGGTCACGCCGTCATTGCAGACGAGCGGATGTCCAAACCGTTTGTCGATTAATACGCATTTGGATTTCGGACCCAGCGTCACTCTGACCGCATCCGCGACGGATGCGGCCCCGTGCAGCAGAGTTTCCCGAGCTTCCGAACGGAAGAGCAGTTGTTTCGCGGCCATTTCATTTCCAGCTTTCGTGTCAGGCTCGCGTGTGACTGGCCGCCATCGCGGACTTCGGCGCTTCGGTAAAGCGGTAACGAAGTACGGCGCCGGCCACTTCATTGACTCCCAGCGCTTCACAGCAGGCGATCGTGCCGGAATTGTGAATCACCGCGAGCGCGGCGGAGTTGACCGTATCTTCGTTGTCACGGAGGTTGGTTCCGATAAACAGTCGTTCGATCTGGCCTCGTTGCGCCGCCTCACGGATATCGGGTAGTTCCTTCAGAAGCAATCCCCGTCCCGCGGCCGTATCCATATCGCGCCGGTACTGCTCCGCTGCTCGCTCCGAAGCGGCAGCCATGATCTCCTCTGCCGACTCGGACATGCGCTCCTCGCTGAGAGCGTCCGGGCTCCCATGAATCGCCTGTTCCTCCAGCCGGGGATATGTATTCACCTCCCGATAGATTGCGAGTTCGCGCGATACCGCGGCGAGAATCAAAGGATCGCCGGTTCGGGCAAACACGGGCTGAAGAATGCGGTCGATCATTCTGAAGTAGTCGTGCAGATGCCGCCCCCTGGTTTCGTGCAGGGAAGACGTGCCGGAACGGACTGCGGTCATCTGGCCCGTGGACGGTCCCACGGAAGACCGGCTTTCCAGATCATGGTCCGGCTGATCGAAGCCGCCTGCTTCGGCCAGATTTTGAGGGAGGTCTTTGGGCAGTTCGACTTCCGTGAGTTTCTGCATGGCGCCGCGGAACAGGCGCACCCGATTAATACTGAGGGCCAGCAGCCAGAAATTACGTTGGGCGCTGAGTCCGGCCAGCAGCGGCAGAACGAAAAAGTCCTCAGAGAGTTTGACTCTGGAGTCCAGGCTGTCGGGCCAGAAACTCGCTTTCGTAAAGCCTGGCGCGCGAAAGATAACTACGCTCCCGTTTCGCCCTGCCCACTTCGTGTTTCTTGCGACCTTGAAAATCGGCCGCAGGAAATTCGCGCGGGCGTCGGCGTCGAAGCCCTTCTCCACGAGCAACTCATCCGCCTGCTGCGCCGCGCCGACGAGACGCGTGTCCGCCTTGGTGACCTGTGAAAAGGTGTCGCGCAAGGGCTCAAAGACGCTCAGGCAGGGACCTTTAATCGTAGCCAGCTTTTTCAGATCGTCAATCGTAATCATTCCGGACCTCCAGGTTATTCAGATGCGAATCCGCTGTATGAACCGCACAGACGGCGCCAGCGGTCAGAACCGACAAACGTCTTACTTTTCAGCGGCCCAGGCGGATGTGAGAATACCTGGTGTTTCAAATGACGCAGCATTTCGCGAAATCGCGCGGCCGGCAGCAGTGCGAGGATGCCGCTTTCAACAAACTACATCCATGCGCGTCTGCCCGCCGCCAGCTTTCGCGCCAGGGATGCATCGTATCCGTAAATATCGTCGAAGAATCGCACTTCCCCATTCGTTCCGGCCACGGCCGTTCCGTAGACAATGAACACCGGGACCGGCGCATCGAGGTCGACCCGCAGCGGCGTGCTCGCATTCATCGCCTCGCGAATCCGGTCGAGTGTCCACTCCGGCTTGTCCCTCAGCACCCAGGCCGCGAGTTCATCGGGCTTCTCGACGCGGATACAGCCGTGACTGAAATCGCGCCGGGACTTCGAGAACAACTCAACCGAGGGCGTTCCGTGAAGATAGACGTCGTACCGGTTGGGAAAGAGGAACTTCACCCCGCCGAGCGCGTTGTCCGGACCCGGCGCCTGGCGCAGCCGGAACCCACCCGACGGGACAGGCGCCGTTTCGTAGTGATTCTTCGCAAGGAATTCCGGATCTTCCGCCGCCTTGGGAAGCAGTTCACGTTGAGCGATGCTCTCGGGAACGTCCCAGTAAGGCCGGAATATCAGATGGGTCATCCATGCCGAAAAGACCGGCGTCTGATGTCCGTATGCCTGACCGACGATCACCTTCATCTGAAGCGCGGCACGGTTCGTTTCGTCGAGCGCGCGCAGTTCGAATTCGGGAATGTTCACGAGGATCGGCGGGCGGGAAAAACGGTGCGGGAGCCATCGCCAGCGTTCGAGCGCCAGTTCGATCTGCTGCACACGCTGCCGGAGCGGCACATTCAGCGCGCGCTGCGTGGCGCGTCCGACGATTCCGTCCGGTTCGAGCCCATGCCGCGTCTGGAAATGTTTGACGGCCTCGACCAGCGCTCCCGAGTACATCGTCGTCTCGATTCCGGAGCGGCTCGGCAGATCTCCTTCGCGTGCGAGCCGGGCGGCCAGTTGGGCGAGCGCGGGACTGGCGTCGCCGGGTTTCAATGGTTTCGACAAGGAAGGGAAGGGCTCGCTTTCACCCTGGGACAACAGGCTTCGGTAGATCGTCAGAGCGTGCTCCGTGCGTCGGTATGCTTCGAATCGCGGTTCGAGGCTGTCCAGCGCAGCGGGAACATCGGACGCGTCGACAAGCTGCGAGCGAAGCCAACTGGCCAGGTTGAGGCCGCCGACATCGAAGCGCGCGCGGGATTCGTTCGGATTCGCGCGTCCGGAATGCAGATCGGAGGCGAAGCGAAGCGCGGACACGGTAAGCGCCAGATCGAACCGAGCCACATCCCGTTCGGTTGCCCGGCCTGAGCGAAGCAGGTCCAGCCGCGAACTCCATCGCCCGGAATCGTAATCCTCGGGATTCAAACCCTTCGAAGCAGCATTGTCGAAGGCTTCGATGAGGGCAACGCCCTGTGGCGTGACTGTGGAGGAACGAACCCACGCCGGCGCGAAATCGGCAGTCTCATAGAATCGCACTACGACCTTCCGGTGAGCGGAGAAGCGCGGCCAGCGGAGATCGGTCAGGCGGCCCTGTGACACCAGTTGGCGCAACTCAGCGCGCACAGCGGACGATGAGGCTGCGCCATCTGATCCTGTTGCCGTAACGAACAGCGCCAGGCACGCGATCGCGGGTCGCAACTCCACATCGCTGTTTTTGCACGCGGGATTCCGCCCATGCTCTGACCGATCGGTTGGCAAGCCGAGTGCTCCTTACATGACTTCCTTTCCGAGAGGAGGCCATCATGAGATCGTCAGCATTTCGACCGGTTCCGGTCCGGTCCGTCGATCCCCGCCACCTTCAAACGAAGCTCGATGCGATGAAGGATCGGATTCGGGGACGCGCCTATAGCTTGTATTGCAGACGTGGCGGCGCCCACGGCGACGCACTCCACGATTGGATTCTGGCGGAGCACGAGAGCAACCTCGCGCCTCTGGCGGGAGTGACCGAAGACGAAAGGGAAATTCGGATCACAGCGTTTGTGCCGGGCGTGAATGTCGCTGAACTGTCAGTGGACATCCTCCCCGGTGAGATTGTCCTCGAAACAGACCGCGAAGGCAAAATCGAGCGCTTATCCCGCTTCCCTCTGTCGGCTCCAATTGAACCGGATCGCGTGGAGGCCCGGCTGCGCGGATCCGATCTTGAAATCGTGGCGCCAAAGGCGAACTGCGGCTGACGCGATGAATAAATCCCCGAAAACGACGCGGCGGTGGTTGAACGTGGCGCACCTGGTCGCCCTTGTCGCCGTTTTGTGGCTCATCCGTGCGCTCACCGTCATGGCGCCTCCGGCGAAGAGCGTTTCCTATAGCGAGTTCCTCGATGAATTGCGCGCCGGCCGCCTGGACGAAGTCGAGGTCAACGATCGGAGTCTGACAGGAAAGCTCAAGCCTTCGGAGAAGGCCCCAAAGCCCGGAACGATCACAGCGAGCCGGTTGCCCGGGATCGATGACCGTGACCTCCTGAAAGAATTTGAGGAACGGCACGTGAAGGTCTCCGGACGATTCGAATCGCGATCGGTGTGGGTCGAGGTGTTGCTGACCTGGTTCCTTCCTCTGCTGGTGCTTGCGGGCATCTATCAGATCGTCATGCGCCGGTTAGCCCAGACCGGCGGAAACGTCCTCACGTTTGGAAGGAACAAGGCGAAGATCCACGACCAGTCGGAAACCAGCAGCATCACGTTCAAAGATGTCGCCGGCGTCGACGAGGCGAAAGTCGAACTGGAAGAGGTGATTGACTTCTTGCGGCAGCCTGACAAATATCAGAAACTGGGCGGACGCATCCCCAAGGGTGTCCTTCTGGTCGGCCCTCCCGGAACGGGCAAGACGTTGCTGGCGAAAGCCGTGGCGGGCGAGGCCGGCGTATCGTTCTTCTCGATCTCAGGCTCTGAGTTTGTCGAAATGTTCGTCGGAGTCGGTGCGGCGCGCGTCCGCGATCTGTTCGAGCAGGCACGGCAGAAGGCGCCCTGTATTGTTTTCATCGATGAACTGGACGCCATCGGGAAGTCCCGCACGACGGGCCGCGCCATCGGGTTCGCCAACGACGAGCGCGAGCAGACGCTGAATCAATTGCTGGCTGAAATGGACGGTTTTGACACGTCGAAGGGCGTGATTCTGATGGCAGCGACGAATGCGCCAGAGGTGCTGGACGCCGCATTGCTGCGGGCCGGGCGTTTCGATCGTCAGGTTCTGGTGGATCGTCCCGACCTGAAAGACCGGGTTGAAATCCTGAAAGTCCACGCGCGCAAAATCCTGATGTCGGATGACGTGAATCTCGAAGCGATCGCCGCCCGGACGCCCGGTATGGTGGGTGCGGACCTGGCGAACATCGTGAACGAAGCGGCGCTGCTGGCTGTCCGCCGCGGCGGCGAGCGGGTGGAGATGCGGGACTTCGAAGAAGCCGCGGACCGCGTCATGCTCGGCCTGGAGAAAAAGAGCCGCGTCATGAGCCCGGAGGAGAAAGAGCGCGTCGCCGTTCACGAAGCGGGGCACGCCCTGGTGGCGCTCTCGGTGAAACACGCCGATCCGCTGCATCGCGTTTCGATCATCCCGCGCTCCATCGGAGCGCTCGGATATACGCTGCAGTTGCCCACGCAGGAGCGCTATCTGATGACGCAGCCTGAGTTGGAAGATCAGATTGCTGTCCTCCTGGGCGGACGCGCCGCCGAGGAAATACACTACGGCGGCGTGATTTCAACCGGCGCGGCGGATGACCTGCAACGCGCCTCCGAACTCGTGCGACAGATGGTGATGCGCTTCGGCATGAGCGATCGCCTGGGAAAGCTGATCTGGGGTCGCTCGATGATGCCGCAGTTCCTGAAATCGCCCTTCGAAATGGAGGAGCGGAATTACAGTGAACAGACTGCCGAAACCATTGACCAGGAACTGCGGCGCATTCTGGACGAGATTTACGGGCGCGATGTGGACATCCTGCGAAAGAATCGTGAGCCACTGGCGCGAATCTCCCGCGAACTGATTCGGAAAGAGACTCTGGACCGGACCGAGCTGGACCGCTTGCTGGCGGTGGGCGACGCCGTTCCGGCATCCGCTTCGTCTTCACATTCCTGAGGGAAATGTCTCGGCCGGCTCGGTGCTCCACTCCGCGGTTCGCTCCAGTGGCTCCACGGCCCGCGTCCGATCGAAGTGAATGACGGCGTCAAACTGGTCGGAGAGCCGGGCGCGGAAATAGTGACTGGCGAATTCCGTTTCCGGCCGATAGATCACTCCGATGGCTCGCTCGAGCAGGGGTTCACGCAATCCGTTCGCGACGGGAGTGTCGTGCCTCAGAGTCAGCAGGAAAGCGGGAATCGCGGCGTCATGGAACAGCGCTTCGCAACTGCCCGGCATGCCAGGGGTCACTGTCTTGCGCTCGGCGGGACCGTCCCAGTTCGACGCGGCGGTTACCGTGCCGGAGTAAGCCGTGAATCCCACCAGCACGCAATCTTTTCCATACCTTTCGCGTGAGAGTTGCCCCAGATTCCATTCTCCCGTCCGGCCCAACTGCGTGGCTCGCGCGTCTCCCAGATGGGAATTGTGAGCCCAGACCACGATTCTTGTGTCCGGATTACGCAGGGCAAGGTGCTCGGCCAATGCGCTGAGCGTATTCGCCATGTGCTCGTCGCGGAGGTTCCAGGACGAAACACGCCCGTGGAACATGGTCCGGTAATACAGTTCGGCGTTTTTGACAAGACGCGCGTTCTGCTGTGCGTGGAAGAAATCGTCTTCCGCCACGCGTCCGTTGCGGCGCGCATACTCCGCGGCCCGCCGCTGCAGGTCGACGAGCTGCGCAACCACCTCCGATTCACAGGTCGGGCTCAGGCCCATCCCGGCGGCGTAACCGTACGCCTGCGGATCTTCCCCGAAATCTTCGAAACAGGCGTACCTGTGCCGGGCGCGCTGCGCGCCTGCCGGATCCACCTTGTCCAGATAGGCAAGAACCGCGGCGATCGACGCGTGAAGGCTGTAGAGGTCCAACCCATAGAAACCGGTCGTGCCGGCCCCGGGGCGGAGAGACTCGTTGTGAGCGCGCAGCCAGCCGATAAAATCGAGCACATCGGCGTTACGCCACATCCACGCCGGAAAGCGCCGGAATCCCCCCAGAGCTTCGACTGCGTCCGCGTCCGTGCTCTCCCCCTGTACATACCGATGGACGCGCCAGGCGTCCGGCCAATCCGCCTCCACGGCAACTGCCTGGAAGCCTCTTTCGCGAATCAGGCGCTTGGTGATGCGTGCCCGCTCACGATAGAATTCGTGCGTCCCGTGAGAGGCTTCACCGAGCAGGACAAAACGAGCGTTGCCGATGAATTCCAGTAACGGGTCATAGTCGGCGGCTGAGCCTGTCAGGGGATGGACTGCGTCTCTTACCAGATCGGTAATGAGCGCCAGGGTTGCGGGAGCCATACTGTTTTCCTCGCCTGCATCGGCGAGGAGCAAACGGAGAACCAACTAACCACCTTCAACCGTGAAGACAGATTGTTGATTGGCCTGTGCCGGATCGCAGTCTGTTCCGCACTCGCCGGTTTGCGCATGCCCCAACTGAGCAGGTCAACGCAAAAGATTGCGTCACTTTGCTCAAGGGTGGTGTCGAGGTCACGCGCGCCCTTCAACGCGCCTGCTGCAGACTATTGAGTCCCCGGGTGAATCGTTCGGCATGGTGTTTTTCGGCCTGAGCCAGGGCTTCGAACCACCCGGCGATGTCCTCGAAACCTTCTTCGCGCGCCGTCCTCGCCATCTCTGGATAAAGCTTTGTGGATTCCAGTTGTTCCCCGGCAATTGCGTCCTGCAGGTTGCTGAAGGTGTCGCCGATGGGGAGACCGGTCACGGGATCGCCGACCTCTTTGAGGTAATCGAGAAATCCGACCGCGTGACTGGTTTCGCCCTCCGCCGTGTCGCGGAACAGGCCGGCGATTTCCGGATATCCTTCCACGTCCGCCTCCCGCGCGAAATAGAGATAACGCCGGTTGGCCTGCGCCTCGCTGGCGAAGGCCATTCTCAGGTTCTCCGCCGTCCTGGTCTTGTTCAACGTCTGCATCGTGTTCTCCTTCTATGCAACAGTCAAGCCGGACTGCCATAGCTCTGCTGAATCAGTTTGGCCAGGAGACCAGTCCATCCGGTCTGGTGGCTCGCTCCCAGCCCGCTGCCGTCATCGCCATGGAAGTATTCAAAGAAGAGCGGCAGGTCGCGCCAGTGCGGGTCACGCTGAAACTTTTTCCGCCGCCCGAAGACCGGACGTCGGCGCTCGTCATTCCGCAGGAAAATCCGTATGAGGCGGCGCTCGAGTTCCAGACTGACCTGCCACAGGCTCATCATGCGCCCTGAACCCGTGGGGCACTCCACGAGGAAATCGTCGCCGAGATACCAATGGAATTTCTGAAGCGCTTCGATAATCAGGAAGTTGATGGGAAACCAGACCGGCCCGCGCCAGTTGGAGTTTCCCCCGAAGAGAGCCGTCCTCGATTCGGCCGGCTCATAGGTAATGCGGTATTCCTCCCCGTTCAGGCGCGTGACATAAGGATGTGCTTGATGGAAGCGGGACAGGGATCGGATGCCGTACGGCGACAGAAATTCGGATTCGTCGAGCATGACCCGGAGAACCTTGCGCAGGCGCTGGCGGTTCACGAGAGAGAGGAAGCGCCGGACGTTGGTCGCGGTCGTCACCGTTTCGATGTGCTCGCTGAACTCGGGCAGATTGTCGATAAAGTACTGCATGCGCCGTTTGAAGCCGGGAAGAGTGTCGATCAGTTCGGATTCCAGCGTATCGACCGCCAGCAGCGGAATCAGGCCGACGAGTGACCGCACGCGCATCGGGGAACACTTGCCGTCCGGCGCCCGCAGCACGTCGTAATAAAATCCATCCGTCCTGTCCCAGAGTTCAATGTCCGCCCCGGCAATATTGTTCATCGCGCGCGAAATGTAGACGAAGTGTTCCAGAAATTTCGAAGCTACGTCCTCGTACGCAATGTTCTCCCGCGCGAGTTCCAGCGCGATGACCATCATGTTCAGGCAGTACATGCCCATCCAGCTTGTTGCGTCGGACTGCTCGATTCGTCCCGCGGCGGGCGACAGATTGCTGCGATCGAAGAGAGCGATATTGTCGAGTCCGAGAAATCCGCCCTGAAACACGTTGTTGCCTTCTGCATCCTTCCGGTTGACCCACCAGGTGAAGTTCAGCAGCAGCTTGTGGAAGACGCGTTCGAGAAACATGCGATCGCGCCGTCCACGTTGCTTCTCCTCGATCCGGTACACGCGCCAGGCGGCCCAGGCGTGGACCGGCGGGTTTACATCCGAGAAGTTCCATTCGCAGGCGGGCAATTGTCCGTTCGGGTGCATGTAGCGTTCGCGGAGCAGGAGAATCAGTTGCTCTTTCGCGAAGTCCGGATCGATCAACGTCAGCGGTATCGCATGGAACGCCAGATCCCACGCGGCAAACCATGGATACTCCCATTTGTCCGGCATCGACAAGACATCGGCATTGCGAACATGCGTCCAGCCGCTGTTGCGGCCGTGAAGCCTCTCGGGCGGCGGCGCGGATCCGTAAGGGTCGCCCCGGAGCCAGCGCCTTACGTCGTAGTGATAAAACTGTTTGCTCCACAACAATCCGGCGAAGGCTTGCCGCTGCAGGCGGCGCGCGTCATCGTCGATGCCGGGAGCGGCCACGCGTTCATAGAATTCATCCGCCTCGCGAATCCGCGCCGCGAAGCTCTCTTCGAAATTCTGGCCAAATGGTTCCGCCGGATGCGCGATGGTCGTCAGTCGAAGCCTCACGACAACTGCTTCACCGGCGGGAATTTGCAGCTTCCAGTGCGCGGCGGCCCTGGTGCCCGTTTGCGACGGGTTGACGGCGGCCTTCACGCCGTTCACGACGAAATCATTGATTCCGTCTTTTGCGAAGCTGCCCTGGTTTCCGACGCCGAAGAGGCGCTGGTAGTTCGTTTCATTGTCCGTAAACAGGAGTTCCGAAGCATTCTCGCAGAACAGCCGGTATTCCGGCAGATCGGGATGAGTGGCGCGGATCGAGCGGAACCCGGGCAGGGATTCGTCAATTCTCAGGTGCGGCCGTCTCATATCGAGACCCCAAGACCATGTGTTCCGGAACCAGATGGTCGGCAGCAGTTCCAGCGGAGCGGTGACGCTCCCGCGATTCATGGCGGTGACTCGGATCAGAATGTCAGTCGGGGCGGCCTTGGCGTATTCCACGAATACGTCGAAGTACTTGTCGTCGTCGAATACGCCGGTGTCCAGTAATTCGAATTCAGGATCCTCGCGGTTTCGGCGCCGGTCGCCATCAATGAGCGCTTTGTAGGGAAACGGCGCCTGCGGGTACTTATACAGGTACTTCATGTAGGAATGCGTGGGCGTGCTGTCGAGGTGAAAATAGTATTCCTTGACGTCCTCACCGTGCCGTCCTTCGTTACCCGCAAGCCCGAAGAGGCGCTCTTTGAGAATGGGATCGCGCCCGTTCCAGAGAGTCAGTGAGAAGCAGATCCGCTGGCGATGATCGCAGATTCCGGCGATGCCGTCTTCATTCCAGCGGTATGCCCGCGAGCGCGCGTGTTCATGCGGGAAGTAATCCCATGGGTCGCTTTGTTTCGAATAATCCTCCCTGACCGTGCCCCAGGCGCGTTCGCTCAGATAGGGCCCCCAGTGTTTCCACGGCAGCCGGTTGGTACGCGCTTCTTCCAGGCGTATCTCTTCCTGAGCGGTTTCTCGCATCACGGCAGTCGCGGCACTCCGCGTTCCGTTGCTCTGGCGGCTGTGGCATCCGTTGCGCGCCGTGTGGGAGTCGCTTCCTGCGCGGGATCGCGCAGAATACAGCGAAAACACTCAGGCTCGGGTCTGCTCGCGTTTGCAAGCAGGCTGTTTCTCATCGGCCGGATGGTTTGCGGCTTGCATCGCCCATGGCGAAAGTCTTCCGCGCGTCGCCGCCAGGTAACGGGCGAGAGAACTTACAGGA
>DASZUZ010000040.1:0-8224 GCA_035547415.1 Bryobacteraceae bacterium
CGTATGCTCGTGGCTGATCGACTTCGGGTCGCCCCCCTCGCCGATTTCCGAATCGAACCACCCACCCGCATCGAGACCATGCGACTTTCCGGCCAGCGCCAGTCCCCATCTGCCGAAGCGGGACTCCAGATCCTTCTCGCCCAAAGCGGCCAGATCTCCCACGCGCCGGATTCCGATCGAATGCAGGTTTCTTTCAGTCACCTTTCCGACACCCGGAATCTTCCGTACCTCCAGTGGCGCGAGGTACCGGGCTTCCCTGCCCGGGAGAACGTGCAGAATGCCGTTTCGCTTCGCCTGATCGGATGCGACCTTCGCCACAAGGCGAGATGTCGCGATGCCAATCGAGCAGTTCAGATCCGTCGCCCGCCTGACCGCCTCGTGCAACAAATGCGCCGCCCGCAACGGCGGACCATGCAACCGTTCTGTCCCGGTCATATCCAGATATGCCTCATCAATGGACGCCATTTCGACCAGTGGCGAAAAATGATTCAGGACGTCGAAAACACGTCCTGAATATTCGCGGTAACGCTCCGGGTGGCCTTCCACGAAGATGGCGTGTGGACAATGTTTATATGCCGTGCGGAGAGGCATCGCGGAATGCACGCCGAACTTGCGGGCCTCATACGACGCAGCCGAAACAACACCGCGCTCGTCATGCTTCCCACCAACCACCACGGCCTTGCCCTTCAGCGTCGGGTCGTACAGTTCTTCCACCGACACGAAGAACGCATCCATGTCGACATGAAAGACAATTCGGTTCACGGCTTTTCGCAGACTACCATGCGCCCAAGGCGCCATCCGTCTGCCACAATCCGTTCCGCTCCTCGCTTTCGAGATGCGATCCCGTCTCAGACGAAATCGACGATGCGCGAATCACTCGCCTCAAACTGTAACGGCGTTCCTCACGGCTTCTCCGCTACCAGCACCCGCGGGATCCCAGCCAGGTCCGGCAGGACCTGAACATTTCGCCATCCGGACGCCATCGCCGCAACCTTCTCCGACTGCCCGAATCCCAACTCCAGCGCGAGCAGACCGCCCGGCTTCAGGACGCGGAACGCCTCCGGGATCAGCCGCTCATACACTGCCGTCCCGGATGTCCCCGCAAACAGCGCCAGATGCGGCTCCCAATCGCGCACTTCGCGCTGCAGCGATTCGGCATCCGTCAGCGGCACGTACGGCGGATTCGACACAACCACATCCACACACGCATCTGCGAGCGGCCGCACGAGATCAGCCTCGATGAACGCAACCCGGGCGCCCAGCAACCGCGCATTGTCTTTGGCGACGCGCAGCGCATCACTCGACAGATCCGTCGCGAACACGCGGCGAGCGCCTTCGAGAGCCAGACTGACGGCGATCGCCCCGGAACCCGTACCGATATCAATCACCCGCTCCGGTTGTGGGCGAAGCCGAAGCACCGTCTCCACCAGCAGCTCCGTCTCGGGCCGCGGGATCAGCACGTCTCGTGTTACCCGGAACTCGCGCCCGAAAAACTCCTGCCGGCGAGTAATGTACTGGGTCGGCTTACCTTTGATGCGCTCGTGCAGGTAACGGCCATAGTGCAGCCACTCCACCTGCCTGAGTTCCTGTTCCGGATGCGCGTAGAAGTAACTGCGCTCGCGCCCCATCGCATGCCCGAGCAATACTTCGGCAGTCAGCCGCGGCGCGGGAATGCTTTCCCGCTGCAGTAACTCCGTGCCCTGCGCCAGCGCCGTACGAACGTTCAGGAACTGCGTAATCTAAGCCGCCGCGCCTTCTTTTTGCAGTTTTTCCGCCTGATAGTGCGCGGTCAGCGCGTCGAAGATGGCGTCCAGCCTGCCGTCCATGATGAGGTCGAGTTGATGCAGTGTCAGTCCGATCCGGTGATCGGTCAGACGATTCTGCGGGAAGTTATAAGTGCGGATTTTTTCGCTCCGGTCGCCCGTGCCGACCATGCTCTTCCGCTCCGCGCCGATCGCCGCCTGCTGCTTCTCGAGTTCCATCTCATAAAGCCGCGAACGCAGCACGCGCATCGCCTTCGCGCGATTCTTGATCTGCGATTTCTCGTCCTGGCAGGACACGATCAGGCCCGTCGGAAGGTGCGTAATTCGCACCGCCGAGTAAGTCGTATTCACCGATTGCCCGCCCGGTCCCGACGAACAAAAAGTATCGATGCGGATATCCTTCTCTTCGACCTTGACCTCGACGTCGTCCGCTTCCGGCAGCACCGCAACCGTAACAGCCGACGTGTGAACGCGCCCCTGCTGTTCGGTCGCCGGCACCCGCTGCACACGGTGCACGCCGCTTTCGTACTTCAGGCGGCTGTACACCCGGTGACCGCTGATCAGCGCCAGAACTTCCTTCAATCCACCCACCGACGATTCGCTCGAAGACGTGACTTCCACCTTCCAGCGCTGCGATTCCGCGTACCGAACATACATCCGGAACACTTCCGCCGCGAAGAGGCTCGCCTCGTCGCCGCCGGTTCCCGCGCGGATTTCCAGCACGACGTCTTTCTCGTCGTTCGGGTCCTTCGGCAGCAGCAGAATCTTCAGATCCTGCTCGATCCGCCCGAGTTCCGGTTCCAGCCGTTCGATCTCCAGTTGCGCCAGTTCCCGCAGATCCGGATCCGACTCGGACAGCATCGCCCGGGCCTGCTCCAACTGGCTCGCGCTCTGCTTGTACTCGCGGTATTTGGCCACGATCTCGGACAGATCGCTGTGCGCCTTCGACACCTTCCGGTATTGCTCCGCGTCATTGATGACCGCGGGATCCGCCATCTGCGCATTCAGTTCGTCGAAGTGCGCTTCAATCTGGTCCAGCTTTTTGGAATATTGCATTACTGAGGCCCCCGATCAGGCGATGACCAGATCTCCACCCTGCTTCGTCTCGAGCGCCATCGCACCGTTCAAAGCATGGATGGCCACTTCGGCCTGTTCGTTCGACGGAGGCTGTGTCGTGATGCGCTGAATCCAAAGCCCGGGAGCCGTCAGCATTGCCATGAAGGAACCGCGCCGCTTTGCCGCAAACCGGATCAGCTCATAGCTCAGTCCGACGAGCACCGGCAGCATCACGATGCGGAACGCCAGTTTGGCCGCGAAGCCCTGAATCGGCACCGCAATGTAGCACAGCATCGACATGAGCATAATCACGAACATGAAACTTGTCCCGCAGCGGGGGTGAAAGGTGACGAACTGCTGGGAGTTCTCCACGGTCACCGGCTTGCCCGACTCGAAATTAAACACGACCTTATGTTCCGCGCCGTGATATTCGAACGTCCGCCGGATGTCCTTCGACCGGCAGAGCAGCAGCAGAAAACCGACGAACAGCACGATGCGGATCACGCCGTCGACGGTATTGAACAGAATCTGTCCCTTCAGAACAGGAGCCCAGTTCGACAGGTACTCGGTGAGTTTCAGCGGAACCAGTTTGTAGAGCACGATGAAGAAGAGCACTGAAAACAGGATCTGGCTGCCCATGACCCATTTCGGCATCTCCTTCTTCTCGGTCTTCGCCGAACCGTCGTCGAGCGCCGCGTTGGCTGAAAAGCTGAGCGCCTTCATGCCCAGGGTCATCGCCTGTCCGAGCACGCCCATTCCGCGCAGAACCGGCCATTTAAAGAATTTGTGCTTTTCGGACATGCGGGCGATCGGCAACTCCTCGCTGACGATCTCACCGGTTGGCTTGCGCACCGCCACGCAGTAACTGTGCGGCGCCCGCATCATAACGCCTTCCATGACGGCCTGGCCGCCGACGAGGGTCTCCTCCCCGCTTTCGAGAATCGGGAGCATCTGGACATGGGCGAAGAGACGAAGGAAAGAACGAAGGGACAAATCGAAGCCTCTGATCCTTTTCATTATAGTGGATGCGTAACGATCTCCTGTTGTTTCAACGTCCTTTGTATACTTCAACGAAGGCTTTTTAATGAAAACCGCCATCCCCTTGTTTGCATTGGCCTTGTCGGCCCTTGCCCAAACCCCTCCCGCGGACGGGCTCGTCTCGCCGGAGGTCCATTCCGACCGCACCGTGACATTCCGCGTCCGAGCGCCGAAGGCGGCGGAAGTCACGCTTTACGGCGACTGGATGCCCGTCGGCAAGCCGGAACCGATGACGAAAGGATCGGATGGCGTTTGGTCCGTGACCACCAGCCCGCTTGAGGCCAACGGACATCTCTACTGGTTCAATCTCGACGGTCTGGCCGTCGCCGACCCGATTAACCCGGTCATCAAAGTCCGCCAGCGGACCTCCGCCAGCCTGGTCGAGGTCCCCTCGGGAACTCCCCAACCCTGGGATCTGCGAGATGTCCCGCATGGAACCGTTGCTACCGAATGGCAGAAGTCGAATGTCCTGAACCGGACCGAGCGAATCGTCATTTATCTGCCGCCCGGGTATGAGACGTCGAAGGCGAAGTACCCCGTGCTTTACCTCGTTCACGGCAGCGGCGACGTGCCGGAATCGTGGACTGCCGCCGGCCACGCCAACCTGATCCTGGACAATCTGATCGCGGACGGCAAAGCGACGCCGATGATCTTCGTTATGCCTGCCGGACACGCCGTGCCGTTCGGTGCCGGCCGCGGCGGCCCGGTCAGCAATAATGCGCTGTTCGAGCAGTATCTGACGAAGGAAGTCATCCCGACCGTGGAAGGAAAATACCGGATCGCGCCCGGCACCAGGAACCGGGCTCTCGCCGGCCTGTCCATGGGCGGTGGCCATACCATCTACACCGGTTTCAAACATGCCGATCTGTTCAGCGCATTGGGCATCTTCAGCCCGGGATTACCGCGCGATTTCGACGCCGCGTCGTATCACCCGAAGATCGGCCTGGTCTGGATCGCGTGTGGCGACCACGACACTACGGTTCAGTATCCGCGCGTGAAAGCATGGGCCGAATCCCTCGACAAAGCGGGCATCCACGAAACCTTCAGGACCTATCAGGGCGCTCACACCTGGCCCGTCTGGCGTCAAAGCCTCTCCGACTTCGCACCACTCCTTTTCAAAAAATGAAGCTGCTGACATTTCTCTTACTCCCGGCCACTGTGTGCCTGGCGCAAAGTGACCGCGCGGAAGCTCAGCGCAACCCGTTTACAGGGAACGCGCAGGCCATCGCCGCCGGCCGGACTCTCTTCAATCAGGCATGCGTCGCGTGCCATGGCGCGGACGGCCGCGGCGACCGCGGCCCCTCGCTCGTTTCGGGAAACCTCAGCCACGGCAACGCCGACGGCGAGATCTTCATCACGATCCGCAGCGGCGTCCGGGGATCTCAGATGCCCGCGTTCTCCAATTTCACGACGGATCAGACCTGGCAGATCATCTCCTATATCCGAAGCCTGTCTGGCCCCGTTGCTCCGACTGGCAACGATCAGGTCACCGGCGACGCCTCCGCCGGAAAAACTGTTTTTGAGGGCAAGGGCGGCTGTCTCAGTTGCCACCAGGTGGGTGGCGCGGGCAAAGCAGTGGGCCCCGACCTTTCCGGCGCGGGACGGTTGACCGCGCGGCAACTGCTGACGAAGGTCGAAAACCCGAACCAGATGGCCGGCGGCGGCAGAGGTCGCGGTCGCGGAGCGGCCCGTCCTGAAACTGTCATTGCCCGGACACGTGACGGCCACGAGTACCGCGGTACGCGGAAAAACTCCGACGCCTTCACGGTTCAGATGGTCGACACCGACGGCAAGTACCACTCGTTCGAGAAATCGAAGCTGGCCAGTTTACAAATCGAACCCAAATCCCTGATGCCGGATGATTACGCGAAGCGTCTGACCGCCAAAGAAATCCAGGATGTCGTCGCCTACCTGAAGACGCAGAACGGGTTCGGCTCCAGCCCAGGACTCACGTGGGACCGCATCCGCCATGCCGACAAGGAACCGCAGAACTGGCTTACTTACTGGGGCGACCTCAGCGGACGCCATTATTCCTCGCTCAGCCAGATCAACACGGCGAACGTGAAGAATCTCCAGGCCAAATGGGCCGTACAGCTGCCCGGCGACGGCATCGTCGAGTCGGTTCCGCTGGTTGTCGACGGCATTATGTATACGACCGGTCCCGTCGGCGGGACGGCGGAGGTGATGGCGCTCGACGCAAAAACCGGCCGCCAACTGTGGCGCTACCAGCGGAAGCAGAAGATCACCAATCCTTATGAAATCAACCGTGTGAATCGGGGCGTGACCGTCTTCGGGAACCGGCTGTTCTTCGGGACGCTGGATGCCGCCCTGGTTGCGCTCGACGCCCGTACCGGGGCGTTCCTGTGGGAAGTGCAGGTCGCCGACACGATGCTCGGCTACAGCATCACGTCCCCGCCCCTTGTCGTAAAAGACAAGATCATCACCGGAATTACCGGCGGCGAATTCGGTGTCCGCGCCTTCATCGACGCTTATGACCCGGCCACCGGGAAACGTCTCTGGCGGTGGTACTCCATCCCCGCTAAAGGGGAGTTCGGCAATGAGACATGGGACGCCGAAAGCTGGCAGCACGGCGGATCGCCGACCTGGCTCACCGGAAGCTACGATCCGGAGCTGAATACTGTGTACTGGGCCATCGGTAACCCGGGGCCCGATATCAACGGCGATGTCCGCAAAGGCGACAACCTGTTCAGTTGCTCAGTCGTCGCGCTCGACCCCGATACGGGCCAGCGCAAATGGCACTACCAGTTCACGCCGAACGATACGCATGACTGGGACTCGACCGAGGACATGGTTCTCGTCGATCGCATGTGGCACGGGCAGAATCGCAAGCTCCTGCTGCATGCGGATCGCAACGGCATCTTCTATGTGCTCGATCGCGAGACCGGCAAGTTCCTCGCCGGTTCGCCTTTCGTGCGCGCGACCTGGGTGAAAGGCTGGGACGAAGACGGACGCCCGATCACGACCGAGAACTGGCGCGCCAATCCGGAAGGAACCACGGTCTATCCCTCGCTGGGAGGAGGATCCAACTTCCAGGCGCCGTCTTACAGCCCGCTCACCGGCTGGATGTACTTCATGTACTATGACGGACCGGGCCGTTACTCCATCGGTCCCGCGCCGTTTGAACCCGGCAAGCAGTACCAGGGCCGGGGCACGGGCGGAGGCTTTGGACCTCCGGCGGCCAACGGTCAGGCGCCGCCATCGCAGGGCATGATGGCCTTCGATCCCGAGACCGGCAAAACACAGTGGAAGTTCGAGTTGTCGCAGAACTCGCTCTCATCCGGCGTGCTGGCAACGGGAGGCGGTCTTCTGTTCGCCGCCTCAGGCGAGGGCAATTTCATGGCGCTCGATGCGAAAACCGGAACGCCCCTGTGGCGCTTCGGCGCGGGCGCGCAAATTCCGTCTTCGCCGATGAGTTACTCGGTGGACGGAAAGCAGTACGTGGCCGTATCCTCCGCGAACGTGCTTTACAGCTTTGCCCTGCCTGACTAAGTGAATCCGGTAAGTGGGGACGGGCCTTCTGCCTGCCCCACTTACACGCGATCCCGTTCCCGGTTCTTCCGCACGAAATCCGTATCCTGCACCGGCTCGCCTTCACACTCGATCGCGAGCGTGGTTATCGGCGTGTCCGGCGCATTCTCCGGTAGTCCCACAAACTTCGTCCGGAACTCGGTCTGCTCGAACCGGACCGGCGTGCCGCTCCGCAGCATCTTCGCGCTTTTCACTTTCGTCCGCAGTCCCGAAATCGAAACGTCTGAACCTGGCCAGAAGTAAACATGCATGTAAAGCGTATTTCCCCGCCGCGTGAAGTTCGCGTAAGCCGAGCGCGAAACTTTGCAGGGCTCCGCCTGATAGATGGTCTGCCCGTGCCCGTCCATCCACTTGCCCACCGCTTCGAGGGTACGGACGGATTCCTCGGGAACCGAACCGTCCGCGCGCGGTCCGATGTTCAGCAGATAGTTGCCACCGTCGCGCGCGCAGGTGATCAGGTTGCGAGCAATGGTCTTCGGCGTCTTCCAGTCGTCGTCGGCCGCCTGATAGCCCCAACTGTTGTTCATCGTCATGCAGGATTCCCAGGCTCGTCCGCCTTTTTCAGCCTGAATGCGCTGCTCGGGCGTGGAGAAATCGCCATCCAGCTTGTTGCGGTTGTTGACGATGATCTGCGGCTGAAGATCGAAGACCATTTTGTTCATCTTTTCCGATTCCCAGCCCTTCGCATCCAGCGGCCAGGCCACGTCGTACCACAACACGCCGATCTTCCCGTAATTCGTCATGAGTTCGCGAATCTGCCCGTGGATATAATCCACAAACCGGCGCCGCGCGGCTTCATCGGTGGCGCACTTCGCGCC
>DASZUZ010000041.1:0-2445 GCA_035547415.1 Bryobacteraceae bacterium
GCTTCTTCAGGATGCCGATTTTCGCCTTCCCGCTCTCCAATACTTCGTCCGCCCGGAACTTTGCGATACGCCCGATCAACATCGAAGGCACGGGCGGCGGGAAGTGCCTCGCGAATTGCATCGCATACGGACCGGAGTATGGCCCGAATGGCCTCAGGTTGCGAGAAGCGATGTAATCGTCCACGGAACTGAACCCGACGCCGGCCATCAGTGCGACAGAGTACTCCGAATTGTCTCATTAAAAGCGCCAGTCGCCGGAAAATACTCCGAACCAGCCGGAGCCGCGCCACGTAGGGATTGCAGAAGGAGTTCCTCATGAAGTGCATTCTCGTTCTGGCGCTTGCCGTCACCGGCTTGTTCGGCGCCGACGCAACCGGCACATGGACCGGCACGTTTACTCCAGGCGGCCAGGAACCAGGTCCCGCGCATCTCGTTCTGAAGCAGGACGGTCAGAAGTTAAGTGGGACAGCGGGACCGAGCGCAGACAAGCAGCATGAGATACAGAACGGCAAGGCGGAAGACGGCAAGATTACCTTCGAAGTGGCGGGAGAAAACGCCACAATGAAGTTCGAGTTGAAACAGGACGGCGAAGAAATAAAAGGCGACGTGACTCGGGAGCACGATGGGCAGGTTGAGACGGCGCGGCTCGAAGTAACGCGAAACAAGTAGCCGGGACGTTCGTCGCGGCGGCGGCGAGAACAGCAACTTCACGCGCGCCGCCGGAAAACCGTCAGGCCTTTCTCAACGGGAAAGCGTCGAGGCGCCACCTCGCGCAGGAGTTCCGAGTGGAACGGAGTTGTAACTGCATTCGCAGTGAATCAATGCCGGATGCCTCTCCGCGAACGTCCGCAGCGGTCTTCAGTAATCTCCGTCCCGTTCGAGCACCGGTTTGATGTCGATGACCGGAGTACCGTCAATTGCCTCCAGGCCCTGCACCTCAAGCCAGCGATCTCCCTCAACCGCAAGAACCTTTGCACGGTGCAGCCCGATCGGGTTGGGCCGGTCCGGAGACCGAGTGGCAAACACGCCGGTTATGGGGTTCCGGACATCGCCTCGGGGACGCACGCGGAGAACGGAGCGCCGCGACTGATGGAGCCAGGTGAGAATCCAGATCTCGCTCCCGGCTTCAATACCTTCGACGCCTCCCGCAAAAGCCGGGTCGATTTCGAGTCGCGCATTGGGAGCGCCCTCCCACCCCTGACGGGGAGCGCCGGAACGTTCCACGAGTGTGGAACGGACATAGGCGATGGGGGAAATCTCGAAGTTCACTGGAGTATTCATCAGAACCGATCAGACTCTATTGTCAGCTCCGGTCAGGCCCGGGCGGAGTAGCGGCTCCCGACAAAACACTTAAGTTTTCACTTGACAATCTCTGGACGACCGACAATACTTAAGCAGACGCTTAACCAACCGTCATCCTAAAGGAGAATGATCATGGAAGAGAGATCCGTCACTCACAGCACGTTCGTCATCGAACGCAGCTTACCCACCACGCCTGCACGCGTCTTCGCCGCTTTCGCCGACCCGTCGATCAAACGCCGCTGGTATGCCGATGACAGACACATGGGTGTCGAAGAATTTACGATGGATTTTCGCGTCGGCGGCAGAGACCATGCGGGTTTCCGCTTCAAAGATGGCAGCCCGTTTCCGGGCATGGCGCTGGCGAACGATACCACGTATCAGGACATTGTGCCCGACCGCCGTATCGTTATCGCGTACACCATGACGCTGGGGGACAAGCGCTTCTCCGCGTCTCTGGCGACTTTCGAGTTCCTGCCGACGAGTTCGGGGACCGATCTCGTCTTCACCGAACAGGGAGCGTTCTTCGAAGGCGCGGACGGTCCTCAAATGCGTGAAGAGGGGTGGCGCAAACTGATTGACAAACTGGCCGAGGAACTGGCGCGCTGACCGGCGAGCGCGCTTGAAAGCCACCAGCCCATGTCCAACCCGACCGCTACGATCGATCGTGTGTTTCACGCATTGGGCGATCCCACGCGCCGAGCCATTCTGGAGAAGCTCAGCGCGGGACCCGTTTCAGTCTCACGTCTGGCGGAGCCACTGAAGATTACACTCGCCGCGGTCGTTCAGCACCTGCAGGTACTGGAAGAGAGTGGGCTGGTACACACCGAAAAGGTCGGGCGGGTACGCACTTGCCGGATCGAACCCGCCGGCCTTTCGGTGGCGAGACAATGGATCGACGATCGCCGCTCGACCTGGGAACGGCGCCTCGATCGGCTGGGGGAAATGCTCAGCGGACCGGGTGTAGACTGAGCAGGATCTATGTCGATAGCATCGCGAGATCGGATCAACGCTGTTTTGATCGCAGGCATCCTGACTGCTCAGCCCATCCTGGCTCAATCGGCATCCCCGGCCCACTTCGCCGCGGCGGTGCCGCCGAAATTTGAAGTCGCCTCTGTCAGGCCTTGCCAGACCGATGTTGTCCCG
>DASZUZ010000042.1:0-1692 GCA_035547415.1 Bryobacteraceae bacterium
CGGGTTTAGCCGCGACCCGCAGGGGAGCGCGTTCGCCGCACGATTCACGCAATATCACAACAAAGAGGGATCTGTGGCATTGTTAACCCAATCGGAAATCGAAGCGTTGATTCCGCATCGCCCGCCATTTTTGTGGGTCGATGAGGTCGTCGAATTGACCGACGACCAGATCAGAGCGAGGAAGCACATCAGCCCCGAGCTCGATGTGTTTCGCGGACACTATCCGCACTTTCCGGTGCTGCCCGGCGTGCTGCTGCAGGAAGCGTGTTTTCAGGCGGGCGCGATCCTGATCGCGAGGGTCTCTCCTCCGCAGGGGAACGCCGTGCCCGTGGTGACGCGGGTGAACAACGTCAAATTCCGCCAGATGGTACGGCCCGGCGACACGATTGACATCGAGGCCAAGCTGACCGAGCGGATGGCGAACGCGTTCTTTCTGCACGCGAAGATTACAGTTGGAGGGAAGACCGTAGCAACGGTCGAGTTCGCCTGCGCGGCCGCGGCGCTGCCCGAATAGCCAGTGGTCCCGCCTCGCTTTATAATCCAGATTGCCCAGCTATACTCGCGTCAATTCTGCGGCGCGGTTGGCCGGACAGAATCTCTCTCTGCAATCGCTCCTTCGCCGAGATCCCCGGCACGGGACCCCTGGATAGCCTCTTCACGCTCGCCCTCGAGGAATTGTTCTCATGAATCGACTGATGCGCACGACAGGATGCCTCGTTGGCCTGGGACTGGCCGCCACGCTGCTAATTTCGGCGACAGTCCGAGCGGAGGACGGGGACGAAAAGAAGGTTCGCGAGGTGAAAGTCGATGATCTCGTGCTGCATGTTCCCGGAACGTGGAAAGAGTTGGGAGCGCAAAAGCCCTTTCGCGTCGCGCAGTTCGAGATTCCGGCCGTGGATGGAGATTCGGAGCCGGCGGAGCTTGTGATCTTCCACTTCGGCAAGGGCCAGGGCGGCGGCGTGGCGGAGAATGTGAAGCGCTGGACCAACCAGTTCCAGGCCGACGGCCGCAAGCGTGAGATCTGCACTGGCGACGCCGCTTCGGGCAAATACACGCTGGTCGATCTGCAGGGGACGTTCAACAAGCCCGTCGGCCCGCCAATCCGCCAGCAGACGAAGGCAATGCCCAATGCCCGCATGCTGGCCGTGCTGCTCGAGAACGAGAAGGCCGGCGATTACTTCCTGCGACTGAGCGGCCCCAAGAAAACCGTGGCCTCGGTGAGCGACGAATTCCGGAAGTTCTTTGGCGCTGATCCGAAGAAAGAAAAGAAGCAGGACGACGAAAAGGAGTAACGGCGGCGGATGAATCTCTGGGTCTCGGTTGAGCATCCCTGGGGGAGTTTCGCCATGCCGCTCGACGACTGGATCGCGAGCGGACCGGTTGCACGGCCGCTCCTTCGTCCCAGTTCCGTCATTGATCAAGATACGGGAACCATCTACCCGGTCTCGAAGATTCCTCTGCGCTATCGGAATTCGACCTGGAGCCGCTGGCTCATCCGGATGGGGTTGTTCAAGAATCCGTGGCCAGTGTAACGCTCCGGCAAACTCTCTCGATCTTCAGGTCACAAATGGCAGACGGAGCCCGTTTGATGTTTGATTACCGTCGCGTGTCGCTGCTGACTCTCATCCTCTGCCTCGGCGAGAGTGTATGCCTGGCGCAGAAGGAAGAACTCTCGGCGTCGATCAACAAGCG
>DASZUZ010000043.1:0-6672 GCA_035547415.1 Bryobacteraceae bacterium
TCGTCCGGCGCTCTCCTGTCGCTCACGAATTACGGTCTGCAGTTGGCTGCGAAATGACGGATCGGCGTAGGCGCGATTTAACTTTTCTCGTGAAACCGTCTGAAGCACAACCCAGGCGTTATGCGTCAGATCCCAGAGTTCGGGTTCCAGTTGGCTCCAAAGCTCATCCGCGGCATGATTCCACGCCCAGCGCAGGTCCAGAGCCAGTTCGGTGAGCGCCGCGAGATCCGCTTCCATCAAGTCTCCCTGTGGTCAGCAAGAAGAGCGGGACCGGGCCGGTTCGTGCGCTGACTCACTCACTGATTATTCCTGAGGCCGAAATTCGCCTGCGGGTCCGAAGAGGAATCACGGGTTGAAATCGTACAGTGTCAGGCAATTCGACGACAGGGGAGAGAGTCACTATCCACGGTCTCGATTCGAACGAGATGCGCCACCACCTGGCGACCGGCGGTCTTACAATTGAAAATCACGCGACATGGAATGCGGCATTCATCCTGTTGCTCTGGAACCAATCTCCGAAAGGCCTCTGGTTTCCATTCTGGTCAGTTGCCGGAACTACGAACGGTTTGTCGGCGAGTGTCTGATCAGCGTTCTGCGCCAGTCTTATACCGAAATCGAGGTACTTGTCTGCGACGACGGTTCCGAGGATCGTTCGTGCGACGTGATTACCTCGATCGCTCCGCATAACAGCCGAGTTCGCCTCATCCGACAGACCAACCAGGGGATGGCTGCGTCGCTCAATGCGGCATGGAGGGCCAGTCGGGGATCGGTGATCTGCCTTCTCGATGCCGATGACACCTTCCACCCCGAAAAAGTGAACGAGGTGCTGGCAGCGTTTCGCAATCATCCTTGCGCCGGATTTGCGACTCATCTTGCGACCCGCACGGATGCATGCGGCCATGCGCGTGGCATCCTGCCGCTGCTTGGCTCGGTGCCATCCGGATGGTGTGTCAAGATCATCCTCGAGAACGGTGGTATTCTTCCGAACGTTCCGCCAACCTCGAATCTGTCACTGCGCCGGGAGGTCGCAGATGCTCTCTTTCCACTACCCGAAGAGTTTCGCGGATTCGCCGAAAGAGTGATTCAGCGGCTGGCGCCTTTCATGACCGAGGTCTGTCATATCGACCGGCCGCTCGCCACCTGGCGCCTGCATGATACGAATGACGCCAATGCCGCGTACATCAACCTGGAGCGAATGGCGCGCGACCTTCAGGTCATGCAGCGCCTCTGGCAGATGCAAAGGGATTATCTCGACGGCAAAGCGCCATCGCTCGCCAGACGCCTGGCGCCGATCACCCGAAGCGACTATTATTCCCGGCTGCACTACGTGTGGGCGCGGCTGGGCGGATTCCCGGACGCCGAAGCGATCCGGCATGAACTGCTTTCTTCTCCGGGATTCCGTCAACGGCCGCTGCCGGAGCGACTCTTCTGGCGACTTTCCCCGCGCCTTGCCGATTCGACCTTCGAGAGGATCAGCAACATGATCATGACGCAGGGCCGTACGAAGGCGTTCGTGGGACGGCTGGTCCACGGACAAGTTCAGGGCTGACAGGATTGCTTCCCCGCTTTCAAAAATGGCTCACATTCCATTCCCGGGAAGTGATGATTCTTCTGTACCACCGGGTAAGCCGTCTGCGTCGCGACCCATGGAGGCTGTGCCTGACTCCGGAGCAATTTGCGTCGCAGATGTCATTCCTGCGCGAGAATACCGACCCGATTTCGCTTACGGATCTGGAGAACGCCCCGCGCTCGCGACGCCGCCCCGCCGTGGCCGTCACGTTCGACGATGGTTACGACGACAATCTGATCGAGGCCGAGCCCGTTCTGCGGCATTATGGAATCCCCGCGACGATCTTCGTTGTATCGGGGATGATGACTGCCGGCCGCGAATTCTGGTGGGATGATCTCGAACGCATTCTCCTCAACCCCGGCGATCGTCCTCGCGAAGAGCAGATCATGATTCGCGGACAACCGACCATTCTGCCGCGTCTCTCCATCCCGAATGAGTTGGACGATGAAGGGTGGTGCGCCTGGCAAGGCACGCCCCCGTCGGCCGCGCACCGGCTTTATTCCGACCTGCATCAGGCGCTGCTCCCGCTGAGTTACCTTGAGCGCGACTCCATTCTGGCGACGATGCGGGATTGGGCCGGCGTTCCGCCCGAAGCCCGCGCATCCCACCGTCCGCTCGACTGCGCGCAACTCCGTCAACTTGTCCAATCACCTGCGATTGATGTTGGCGTCCACACGGTGACTCACCCCAACCTCGCCGCTCTGCCGGAAAGAGAGCAGCGCCATGAGATCGTCGTGGCGAGGGCCGACATCGAAAGAATCACCGGTCAGCGCTCCGGGCTGTTCTCTTATCCTTACGGCAAGCGAGAGCACTTTTCGGAGCGGACAGTCAGTATCGTCCGGTCAGAGGGTTTTCAGTGTGCCTGCGCCAATATCCCCGGTCGCGTCCGGCCCCACACCGATCGTCTGCAGCTTCCAAGGATTGTGGCTCCGGCGTTGGGGAATGCCGAGTTCGCCCACTGGTTTTCGCATTGCCTGCGTGATTCGGAATGAATAAGAATGGCGCCGCTCGTCTCCGTCATCATCATCTTCTATAACGCTGAGCGATTCCTGCTGGAAGCAATTGAGAGCGTACTGGCGCAGAGTTTGCCGGATTGGGAACTGATCCTGGCCGACGATGGCTCAACCGACCAGAGCACCGCGCAGGCGCGCGCCTGGGCGGAAGCGTATCCCGGGCAGATTCTGTATGTCGAGCACGAGGGACACGGCAATCGGGGAATGAGCGCCACGCGGAATCTCGGTGTTCGGCACAGCAGGGCAAAGTGGATTGCGTTCCTCGATTCGGATGATGTCTGGCAGCCGTTCAAACTCGCTGAACAATCCGGGCTTCTTCAGGCCCATCCGGAAGCGCGTCTTCTCTATGGATCGCCACTCTACTGGTTCAGTTGGTCGCGGGATCTCGCGGCGTTCAGGGACATCCAACCCGGTACAGGCGTTCCCGATGCCACCGTAGTCCATCCGCCTGAGTTGTTGCTTCGTAACTACCCCCTTGGCACGGGGCCGGCGCCATGCCCGTCAGACCTCATCGTTTCGAGAGCTGTTATCGATCTTGTGGGCGGCTTCGAAGAGTCGTTCCGCGGAATTTACCAGATGTACGAAGACCAGGCATTTCTGGCCAGGGTCTACCGCGTCGCCCCGGTACTGGTTTCGAACCGTTGCTGGACCAGGTATCGCCAGCACTCGTCTGCGTGCTCCAGCACGGTTCGCGACGCAGGCCGCTACCACGATGTCCGCCAGTATTTTCTGCGCTACCTGGAGGGAATTCTCCGGCGGGAAGAGGAGCAGGATCCCCGAATCTGGTCAGCATTGCGCCGCGCGTGGTGGCCTTATCGGCACCCCGTCCTCGCCTGGATGGCGAACCTGTGGCCTCGAATCCGCCGGCGTATCCGGCGGGATCTGGCCTCTATTCGGCGAGCGGGGCCTAAAGCTTTGCCGCCCGTATAACGACGAGTACCGGATAATCCGGATCGGAGAAATCGAGGCCTTCGTCGTCAATCTCGTTCGCGGCGGCGCCCCGCAGGAATGCGATGGCGGCGGCCAGATTTCCTCTGGTTTGAACGTTGACGTTCTCCGCGCCGAAGACATCTCCAAAGATGCGAACTGCCGAGGCTGCGGTAAACCGCCAATAGTCACTCCACCGATCGAACCCGTCACGAGCGGTCTGAGAGATTCCCGGAACCGTTGCGAGCACCACACCTCCGCGCCGGAGAATCTTGTGGACGGTCCGCACTGCCGCGCCGGGGTCATACAGCAACTGAAGGGTTTGCGTCAGAATCACGCAATCATGCGTTTCGGAACCGAACAGATCCTCCCGCGTGAGATCGGCGACGATCGTTGCGAGCGCGTTTTGCGGATCTATATCCAGTACGTCGCGCCGCGACACGCGCTCGCGACCGAACGTGCGCGTATAGGTCGAGTCTTTGACCTCGAGCACGTCACCGGAGATGTCCTGTGCGTACATGGCGAGGAACTGTTCGATGTAGTATCGATCGATCGGCGTACCGCGATCGAAGCCAAAATCCCGGCTGAGCGGAGTTCTTCGGCGAACGGCCGGCATCAGCAGGGCTCGTCTGAACCGCCCCCGAAGGCGAATGGGGATCAGGTTCCGGACGATTTTCCGCGCCAGTAAGTGAGGGGCAACGGTGAGAATGACCATCAGCGACCGCAACGCGGACGCCGGCTGTTTCCTCTCGATCTCCAATCGAAGCTGCGAGAGCAGCATCGCGCCATAGTACTGTCGCCATAGCCGCAAACCGGACTTGTACGCCCGGCGGTGGGCTTCATCCGTGCAGTACGGCCGTTGCGAACGGACAACCCGCAGGGTTGACACGAGCATCAGAGCCGGCCTCGAACTCATGTTGGAACTGTGCCGGCGGCATTCGGCCACGAGGTAGTCATGACGACGGTACGGATATCGCCGGGCGATCCGGAAATAAATCTCGTAATCTTCCGCAGCCTTCAAATCGGTTCGAAATCCCCGAAGTTCTTCAATGACGGTGCGACGGTAGAGAACCGTTGCGCACATCGCGATGTGATTGCCGCCAAACAGTCCCAGGTAGGTGTCAGGGTTGTCCGGGGGCTGGTCGAAGGACGCTAATTCCAGGCCCGATTCGTTGATAAACCGAAACCGTCCGTACACGAACCCGCATTCGGGATTCGCCTGTAGATATTCGGCGCCACGTCGCAACGCGCCGTCACAGAGCCGGTCGTCGGCGTCAAGGAAAACCAGATAATTGCCGTGCGACAATTTCAGCCCTCTGTTGCGCGCGGACGCCAGGCCCGCGTTCGCCTGAAACACGTACCGGATACCGGCATACCCGGAAGCGACCGATGCCGTGGGATCCGTCGAGCCGTCATCGATGACAATGACTTCAACCGGCTGGTAGTCCTGATTCAGAGCGCTCTCGATGGCCTCGCCAAGATACTGCGAGTGATTAAAGCAGGGAATAATCACCGAGATCATCGGGTTCCGCCCCGATGGCGTTGTGACCGGGGCATCGCTCATACCAACGGCCCCTGACGGGCACGCCGAACCCAATACCACGCCCCGGCTGTGGCTCCGGCGGCTCCGTTCAGCAGAACCCGCTGGCTCGGATCACCCGTTACGAGCCAGCGAATCAGGGTCTGGAACGCATCGAGTGGCAGCTCCAGAAACACGCGATGGAGGTTGTTCCACTCGCGCGAATTCGCAAACTGGACGAACAGAGCGGCGACATGACCGCGCATATAGGCGTGGATCTGGCGGCGCAGGCTTTCGAAGTCCTCGCGATGGTAGTGATGAACAGCCGCGGCCGGGACATAAGCGCAGTTCCCGCCGCCCGAGAGAATCCGATACCAGAACTCCGAGTCCTCGCTGCAGCCGGCCGCGCCCGCGCCGAGCCGCTGGTCAAACTTTCCGAAACGTTCGAATGTCGACCGCCGAATGGCCATATTGCCTCCGGCGCAGATGCTCCATACCGGCGGAGCTCTGCGGCCGGAATTCTCCAAAAAGTCCGCGCTGTACACGCGCGGCGCATAACCCTGGTGGAAACCGCCGAAGTCCTTTTCGAAGACGATCTGCGCTGCCGTCCTGAGTTCGGCCGGGAACACCAGTCCGCTCGTCGCCGCGATGTTCGGATTTCTGAAAGGCTCCACAAGATACCCGAGCCAGTGCGGCGTCAGTACGATATCGTCGTCCGTAAACGCCAGCAGTTCATGAGTGGCGTGTTCGGTTCCCGTGTTGCGAGCGCGACTAAGACCCGGGCGCGGCTCGATCACGTACCTGACGCCTTCGAAAAGCCGGACGATGCGCCGGGTTTCGGAATCGCCGGATGTATTGTCGACAACAAGCACTTCGCCGGCGGGCTCGGCCAGTGTCGCCACGGAGTAAAGACAGCGTTCAAGAGAAGCAGGCCGGTTTCTGGTGCAGATCACCAGCGATGTTTTTGATGCGAGAGCGGGACAAGGCGTATTGGCGTCACGTTGCAAACGCTCGAGGGGAGATGCTCCCGGCTGGATCTCGGGCAGATATGCTCGCACTCCACGCGACACCGCGCCGGCCGCGAGACTTCGCACTTGTTCGCGGGTCAGAGGAAGTTCGCAATTCAGCAACTCGAGATGGCCGAGGGGAAGCGATCCGTGCCAGAAGCAGACGTATACTCCCGTATACATGGGGTCGGGTTCGAACTCGGCCAGTTCGGTCAACTGCAGGTGGCGAATTGCCCGGCCGTTACTCATGGCGCATATTGCTTCCGAATACGCTCGACTCTGCGAACCGACCGGCCGTATTCTCCACAAACACCGACGATGCCGCCCCACAGTTCCGCCAACGCGAGATCGGGTTTCCATACATTTCCGCGACGGAAGCTGCGAAACGTCATGGCGGAAAGCGTCCGGAACCAGCCCAGCATCATACAGCGAAAACGTAACCGGTGCGCCGGATCGTAACGATAATTCCGGACTGCATACGCCATGATGCCGAGCCCCCATGTGTACATCTGCCGTCGTATGGCGCGGTATTCGCGCCGATGCTGGTGATAGATCAACTGGCGCGGCTCGAAAATCTGAGGTAAGCCCGCCCGCAACACACGATAGAAAATATCGAGATCCCCGCCGCCCGACAGG
>DASZUZ010000044.1:0-7049 GCA_035547415.1 Bryobacteraceae bacterium
CGAGTGCGTCTTTATCCCCCTGGTTACGGCTTCCCTGCTCCGGAACATCAAATACCCCGACGATATCGTCTGGATGCCCGTCAACCCGACGTTCCGGCAGCAGGCCATCAAAGATGTCCGGGCCACGCTCGCGCGCGTCCATAATTTCTCGGCGAACGATGAGCGGGCGCTGCAACTCTTCGTCTTCAACGAGTTCATGAAGATCATCGACACCATGTCGATTGCGCTTCAGGTGCTGCTCGGTCTGATCGGCGCGCTCACGCTTGCCATTGGCGGCATCGGACTGGCGAACATCATGCTGGTTTCGGTGACGCAACGGACGCGCGAGATCGGCGTTCTGAAGTCCATCGGCGCCACGCGCGGCGCTATTCTGGCGCAGTTTCTTCTGGAAGCGATGGCGATTGTGACCGCCGGCGGACTCATCGGAGTGCTCATTGGCTGGGGCGCCACCAGCGGCATTCAGACGCTGCCGCTCCTCGGACCCCTGTTCAAAGACACCAGCGGGAACGGCGACATTCACCTGCATATCTCGCGCTTCGCCGTCGTCACATCCACACTGGTCCTCGAAGCGATCGGACTGTTCGCTGGCCTGCTGCCGGCCCTGAAGGCATCGAGGCTTGATCCTATCGAGGCGCTGCGCTACGAATAGAAGATGTTTTTCGTGGCGCTCGCGCTGCTGCTTCTCCAGGATCAGAAGCAGTTCGAGGCCACGCACTCCTTCACGAACGACGCCGACGTTACCGAATATGCGGAACAGTTGTGTCGCAAGCTCTCGCCTGAAGTATCGGTGCGTGTGGTGCGAGCGAACGAAGTCCGCGCCGCGGCCTGGCCCGGCCGTATCTACGTGACAACCGGCCTGATCTCGCGGGCCGAAAACGAAGCGCAGTTCGCCGGGGCGCTGGCGCACGAGATTGCGCATGCCACGAACGCGGGCTCTGCCGTAGATGCCGAGAGCGGCGCCTGCATCCGGTTCGCGCAGATCGATCCACGGCTTCCCGACGGAAAGGAACGCGAACGGACCGCGGATGAAGCCGCGCTGGCCATGGTGATCAAATCCGGATACGATCCCGCGCCGATGCTCGACTTCTTTTCGAAGGTGCGCCGGGAACAGCCCCATGCGCCAACTGCTTTTTCTTCGGAAGATATTCTGCTCGAGAAACTGCAACTCGAGGCCACGGATCACCCGATCCGGAACGGAACCGTCAACACGCCTGAATTTGTCCGGATACGGGCGAAGCTGAAACCCGTACAGCCACCCGGCGGCGCTTCACCTCAGTAAGCGCAATCCGCACTCGTCATCGATCACGGTGCTGGCCGGGCCCCGTCCACCGCCAGAGATCAAACTCTGGTTTGTGCCAGCCATCGAGCAGGCGGATGACAGGAAACTGCTTCGACGTTGACGCCCGGCCAGTCTATCGCGGTCACGCGGCATCCGAGCGATTCCAGCTGGAGCGCGATATCTCCATCGCCGGCGCCGATATCCGCGACCGGCTCATCTCCGGCGAGTGCCAGCGGCAATAGACTCTCGAAGTGCGTCACGTTCGCGAACGAGTCGAACCGGTACCAGTCGAAAGGCTCCGCCTTCACGCGCTTGCGAATCTCGACCGGCCGCTGTTCAAAGGGATGGCGCAGTGCATTCCGGTTCCTGGATGCGACGCCTCTGGCGATCCTGTCCATTCAGGGCAGGATAATGCACTTTACACAGGAGAGTGCGGCAGGCGAAGCGCCAGTCGGGGAAAGTGAAAGTCCCGCCCCGACCGTATTCTCCCTGACCCTGGCTCACGAATTAACACCGCAAGAGGCCGCCTTCGTCGTTACGATGAGGAACATGCGTCCGGCCCTGTTCCTTTTCCTGACCTCCCTGCTCCCGGCTCAGCTCATCCCGACGGGTCAGCCGATTCCGAAAGGAGCAAACCCGCCGGTCGTATTCGTGAACGGATATCAGCTCGGCTGTCCCCACGGCCCCGCGAGTTTTTCGGGTACCTTTGGCAATGCGGACAAGGTGCTGCAGGCGAATCAGATCGTCTCAGTCTTCTTCGACATCTGCACCGTCCCGAATAACCCTTCGATCGAGGCGCTTGGCGCGGCTCTGGGACAATTCCTCGGCGCTCTGAAGTACACAGACGGAACACCGGTTGCTCAGACAGACGTGGTCGCTCATAGCATGGGCGGATTAGTCGTTCGCTCTTACCTGGCGGGAAAAAAGGATGTCACGCCGGCTTCGTTTGCTCCACCGGCCAACCCGGGTATCCGCAAGGTCATCTTCCTCGCGACACCGCATTTCGGATCCGGCATCGCGAACAAACTGGGAGTAGACAAGCAATCGAACGAACTGGCCGTCGGCAGCCAGTTCCTGTTCGACCTCAATACCTGGAATCAGACGACGGACGACCTGCGAGGCGTTGACGCACTCGCCGTCGCGGGGAACGGCGGCACGGGGAATGAATCCAGCATTCCCGGTTTCGATGACGGCGTCGTCACCCTGACAAGTTCCTCGCTCGCATTCGTACGCAGCGGCCGCACACGCGTGGTCCCTTTCTGCCACGTCAACTTCCCACTCCTGACGACCGCCAACTACTGCCCGGCCAACGCGCAATCGATCGCGAATATCACCGATGCCAACAACGTGGTCGGGCAGATCGTGGTCTCATTCCTGACAAACACAACGGCATGGCAAAACCTGGGTCAGGCAATTGAATCCAACCCCGTTGCGTCGACTCTCGGAGGCATTAACATCGAGGCCGCTGACCTCCTCGGCGCAGAACAGCCGATCAACCATGCCTCCCTCGATACGCCGGGCGGAACCGTGAACCTTTCCGTCAACTCAGGAAATATCGCTTATACCGAAGGCGTTGCGCCGAACGTGAAAGAGACGGCGCATGTTCAGTTCCTCGGGACGACCATGCTGAATCCGACGGTGGTGCTGCCCGCCGCGACAGTGCTGCCTCTCATCGTCAAGCCTGGTCCCGGCATCGGGCGGGTCATTCCTGCCGCCAGCGCCACCTTTCCCCTGAACGTGGCCCCGGGGCAGTTCGTCGCGATCTACGGCTCGAATCTCGCGGCGGCAGTACAGCAGGCGACCACTCTTCCCTACCCCACGCAACTTTCCGACGCACAGGTGCTTGTGAACGGCACAGCCGCTCCTCTCCAATACGTCAGCCCCAACCAGATCAATTTTCTTTACCCCGATCTCTCCACCGGAATCACCCAGTTGACGGTGAAGAATGGAAGCGGTCAGCAGGTCGTGAATGTCATGCTCGCGGCCGCCGTTCCCGCCATTTTCACGCTGGACAGTACCGGCGCCGGAGCAGCCGCCGCCGTCAATGCCACCACCGGGACTATAGTCACGTCCAACAATCCGATTCATGCCGGAGACTATGTGTCGCTGTACCTGACCGGCCTTGGGGCCACGAACCGGCAAAGCGGCCTCGATTACGCGCAGATTCAACCCTCCGTGACAGTGGGAGGCCAGAACTGTTCGAGCAACTTCGCCGGCCGCGCGCCCACCCTCGCGGGCGTGGATCAGATTAATTGTCAGATCCCGCAGGGCGTGACGGGCCCGGCCGTACCGGTCATCGTCACGTCAAACGGACGCGCCTCCAACACCGTGACCCTGGCCATCAACTGACAGGCGCGCGCAGCAGCCACTGTTCGAGCGCGGGATCGTTGAAATCGCGGATCGACAGAGCCACTCCGGGGAGATCGTCGTGCGTCGTGCTGATGCCGACCACGCGCATACCCGCCGCAAGGCCGGCCTGCACGCCGGCGTAGGAATCCTCGAAAACGACGCAGAACTCAGGCGGTACTCCAAGACGGTCCGCGGCCGTCAGATAGACCTCCGGATGCGGCTTCGGGTTCTTCACCTGATGGCCATCGACGATAATCCGGAAGTACCGTCGCAATCCCGCCTCTCCGAGCACGAAATCGACGTTTGCCGGCTCCGCGTTCGTCGCCACTGCCATGGGCATCCGCTTCTGGTGTTCCAGGAACCGCTGGACGCCCGGCACCAGGGCGTGATCCATGCGCGGCTTCAGCATCTCCCGATAAAGCGCCTCTTTGGCTGCGCCATGGTCGAAAACCTCTTTGTCGCTGAGTTCTTCGCCCAGGAAATAACGCACGATCTCATCGTTCCGCTTGCCATACATGAACCGCTGCATCTCTTCTGTCGTGGTGACACCGTGAAGACGGTTGTATTCTTCCCAGGCAATCCGGTGCAGGGGGTTCGAATCGACGATCACGCCATCCATGTCGAAGATAAAAGCGCGAATCTCCATCACGCGGCCCCGCCCCGGAGTTCGTTATCGATCCACGCGAGGTAATTCGGTGATCCGTCAATAATCGGCAGAGCAATGACTTCCGGGAGTTCGTAACTATGGGCATTCTCGAGCGCCAGGCGTACCTGGTCGAGCAGGTCTCTCGAGGTCTTGATGACGAGCAGCCACTCGCCCGAATTTTCGACTTCCCCCTTCAAGCGGTAGAAACTGCGAATCTGCGGAATTACATTGACGCAGGCGGCCAGTCGAGCCTCCACCAGATGGCGGGCAAGGCGTTCCGACTCCTCCGCAGAACCAGATGTACTCAACACTACAATTTTATCGGTCATGGGAAACAGGCACTGAAAGCGTGGGTCGGTTTCAGTGCTACCATTGTCTCTCGAAGCTCCCCCTTTCCATGAAAATGTCGGCTCTCAGGACTGCTTACGCCGTCGTCGTGCTCTGCGGTCTGGTCTATGCATTCATCGTGCTGCGTGGACCCAACGGGATTCCGGGACTCCTCGAAAAGCGCCGTCAGGTGCAGGAGTACGAACAGATGAACCAGAAGCTTATCCGCCAGATCGCGGAGAAGCAGCAGCGGATTCAGCGTCTCGAGGGAAACCCGGCAGAGCAGGAATACGAGATCCGTCAGCGACTGAAACTCGCCCGTCCTGGCGAGAAGATATACATCCTCGACGACTCAAAGAAGTAAACCGGCATCGAACCGTCAGCCGGGATAAAATGGAGTCACGCGCTCCAACGCCCTGCCTGTACTGTCTCCGATGGATTTGCAACTCGATCCACTGGTCGCCGAGTGGTTTCACCAGCGTTTTGAACACGCCACAGAGCCTCAGTTGCTCGGATGGCCCGCTATCCACGCCGGAGGCGATGTTCTCATTTCGGCGCCCACCGGCTCGGGTAAGACACTCGCGGCATTCCTGATCTGCCTCGATGAACTTGTGCGCCTGGCGCGGAGCGGTTCGCTGCCGCGCGAGACTCGCGCGCTTTACGTATCGCCGCTCAAAGCCCTCAGCAACGACGTTCGAAAGAACCTCGAACTTCCTTTGTCGGAGATCCGCGATCTCGCGGAACGGCGAGGCATTGCCCTTGCCCCCATCCGCATCGCGGTTCGGACCGGCGACACGCCCGCATGGGAACGGCAGCAGATGGGTAAGGAACCGCCGCACATCCTGGTCACCACGCCGGAATCCCTGTTCATCCTGATGACCGCGGAGCGCTCCCGCGCCATGCTCCGCACCACCCGCACCGTGATCGTGGATGAAATCCATGCCATCGCGGATGACAAGCGCGGATCGCACCTCGCCCTCACGCTGGCGCGCCTCGACGCCCTCACGGAATGCCGCCCGCAGCGCATCGGTCTCTCGGCGACGGTGAAGCCGATCGGGGAAGTTGCCCGTTTCCTGGGTCCGAAGACCCACGTGATCGACACCGGGCACCGGCGCGATATGGATCTTGCCGTGATGGTTCCCCGGGATGAACTCGGTCCCATCGCGACGCACGAGATGTGGGCCGAAATCTACGATCGCATCGCGGAGCAGATCCTTGCGCATCGTACGACCCTGGTCTTCGTCAACACGCGCCGGCTTTCCGAGCGGGTGGCGCACGCTCTTGCCGAAAGGCTGGGCGACGGCGCTGTTCTTCCGCACCACGGCAGTCTCTCCAAAGCGCTCCGCCTCGACGCGGAGACGCGCCTGAAGAACGGCGAACTCCGCGCGGTTGTGGCGACCGCCTCGCTCGAGTTGGGAATCGACATCGGAACCGTCGATCTGGTGATTCAGATCGGGTCGACGCGCTCGATCGCCGTGGCGCTGCAGCGCTTCGGACGGTCAGGACACTGGGTCGGGGCCAGACCGAAGGCACGAATCGTCGCCACGACCCGCGACGAACTCATCGAATCCGCGGCGCTGCTGCGAGCGCTTCGACGCGGCGAACTGGAACATCTGCAGATTCCGGAAAACGCGATTGACATCCTGGCGCAGCAGATCGTCGCCGCGTCGGCGTGCGACGTCTGGGACGAGAACGAACTCTATGCGATGGTGCGCTCCGCGTGGCCTTATCGCAATCTGGAACGCTCCGTGTTCGATCGGGTGATCGGGATGCTCTCTGAAGGCATCGCAACATCCCGGGGGCGCAGCGGAGCTTTTCTCCATCACGATCAGGTGAACAATCGCGTGCGCGGCCGCCGCGGCGCCCGTCTGGCTGCCATCACTTCCGGCGGCGCGATTCCCGAGAACGGCGCCTACGCAGTCACCGCCGAACCCGACGGCCGCAATATCGGCAGCGTCGATGAGGATTTCGCGGTCGAGAGCCTGGCCGGCGACATCTTCCTGCTCGGGACGCATTCCTGGCGCATCAAACGCGTCGGTTCCGGGCGAGTCTATGTGGAAGACGCTGGTGGCGCGCCGCCGTCGATCCCGTTCTGGCTGGGCGAAGCGCCCGGGCGGTCGGCTGAACTCTCCCACGCGGTTTCTGAAACAAGGGAGAGGATCATCGAACACGTGCACGAATCGGATGATCGCGCCATCGGGTTCCTCACAGCCGAGTGTTGTCTGGATGAAGCCGGCGCGAGGCAAGCCATCGCATACGTAAAGTCAGGCGTGGCCGCGCTCGGCAAACTTCCCACCGAAAGCTCAATCGTCGCCGAACGGTTCTTCGATGAAGCCGGCGGCATGCAGTTGATCCTGCACACGCCATTTGGCTCCCGTATCAATCGCGCGTGGGGCCTGGCTCTGCGGAAACGATTCTGCCGCACTTTCAACTTCGAACTGCAGGCGG
>DASZUZ010000045.1:0-2032 GCA_035547415.1 Bryobacteraceae bacterium
AGGCATTTACCCCACCGGCCGATATACTGATCCCGATGCTTGCCGAAGCCGCCTTCTGGCTGTTCGCCGCTCTCGATACCTCAATCCCGGACCGCCTCTACGCCGCGGGACAGTTCGATCAGGCAGCGGCGATGTACCGGCAGATGCTCCGGCAGTCCCCGAAGGATGTGGGCCTGCTCGCGCGTCTCGGCGCGACGGATTACCAGCTGGGTCAGTTCGCGGAAGCGGAAAGTTCGTTCCGGAAGGCTGTCGCCGTAGCTCCCGAGATGGAGCAGGCGCAAGTGGGGCTGGGCACAACCCTCCTGGCGCTGGATCGCGCGAAGGAGGCGGTTCCCTTCCTCGAGAAAGCCGCGCGCCTCCAGCCGAAAGACCGCATGGCTTTGCGCGCGCTGGGCCATGCGTATCAGAAGAACAACGACTTCTTCGCCGGCGAGCGCACCCTTCGCGCGCTCGTGCAGGCCGACCCGACCGATGAAGAGAGCCAGTATTACCTCGGCGCGCTTCTCTACGACAACAACTACTATCTTCCGGCGCTCGATGCTCTGAATGCCGCGTTGCGCCTCAATCCGCGGAACGATCAGGCACGGATCTACCGGGCGGGCGCGCTGGCGCAACTCGGGCGCACCGATGAAGCGGCAACGGAATACCGGAGCCTGCTGGATAAGCCTGCCGCGGCGGCGCAGCCGGAACTATGGCTGGGCTATGCGCAGTTCCTGTTCGCCAACGATCAGTTGAAACCCGCGCTGGCGGCTATCGACCATGCTCTGTCGCTGCTTCCCGATTCGGCCAAGCTGTATTTCTGGCGGGCCAGAATCCAGGCGGACATGCGGGAGATGCAGGGGGCGGAGGCGGATGCGCGGAAGGCGATCGAACTCGCTCCCGATCTGCCGAACGCGCACAATCTGCTGATGAAGATTGACCGCGCGAATGGCGATACGGCGGGCGCGGACCGGCAGGCGGCGTGGCTCGCGGCGCACACAGCCGGACCGGCGAAGGCCAGTCGATGAGGCGCGGACTTTTGGCGCTCGTCCTCGCGGCGCGGTTCGCCGGCGCTCAGATTCAGTTCGAGGATGTAACGAAGAAGGCGGGCCTCGCCTTCACGCTGCGCAACGGCGCGGCCGGCGAGTTCCGTCAGCCGGAACTCATGCCTGGCGGCGTGGCGGTCCTCGATTTCAACAACGACGGCTGCGCGGACATCTTCTTCACGAATGGAGCGGCGCTGCCGTCTCTGCGCAAGACCGGACCGCGGTTCTCCAACCGCCTCTTCCGGAACAACTGCGACATGACGTTCACCGATGTGACGGATCGTGAGGGCGTCGCGGGCGAGGGGTATTCGATGGCCGCAGCCCCCGGCGACTTCGATAACGACGGATTCGTGGATCTTTTCGTGGCGGGCGTGAACCGCAACATCCTCTACCGCAACCGCGGCGACGGCTCCTTCGAAGAGGTAACGGCGAAGGCGAAACTGAGCGGCGTCGACCCGAAGCGGGGCAAGATGTGGTCCGTCTCGGCAGGCTGGTTCGATTACGACAATGACGGAAAGCTGGACCTGTTTGTCTCGAATTACGTTCGGTGGGATCCCCTGCGGGAAAAGAGTTGTGGGCCCCCGGAGCAGCGGCTTTACTGCCACCCCGATAATTACGAAGGAACGCCGGATCAGTTGTTCCACAACAACGGCGACGGAACGTTTACTGACGTTTCGGTGAAATCGGGAATTGCGGCTCACATCGGCAAAGGAATGGGCGTATCGTTCGCCGACTTCGATGGCGATGGCCTTACCGACGTGTTCGTCGCGAACGACTCCGTGCGGAACTTTCTGTTTCGCAACAAAGGTGACGGGACCTTCGAGGAGGTCGGTCTGCAGACCGGCGTGGCTTTGGCGGATCACGGTAACGCCGTCGCGGGAATGGGCGCGGATTTCCGGGATTACAACAATGACGGGCTGCCGGATGTCGTGGTGACCGGGATGGTGAACGACACCTATCCGGTGTTCCGCAACCACGGCGGCTCCGCGTTTTTTGAAGATGAGACC
>DASZUZ010000046.1:0-6276 GCA_035547415.1 Bryobacteraceae bacterium
CTGCTCCCGCATGAGTTCGTGCATTCCTGGAACGGCAAATTCCGCCGCCCCGCCGGTCTCGCCACCCCGGACTACAACGAGCCGATGAAAGGCAATCTGCTCTGGGTCTACGAAGGACTCACCGAATACCTGGGCGAGATCCTCACCCCGCGAAGCGGCCTCTCCACCACGGAAGACTTCTTCGATTCCCTCGCCGATGAAGCCGCAATCCTGGATAAGGAAATGGGCCGTACATGGCGTCCTCTCGAAGACACCGCCGTCGCCGCGCAGGTGCTCTATTCATCGCGGTCGGATTACAAAGACCTTCGCCGTTCCGTCGACTACTACGAGGAAGGCACGCTGATCTGGCTCGATGTGGACGTCACCATCCGGACGCTCAGCAAAGGCCGCAAGTCACTCGATGATTTCTGCAAGCTGTGGGCTGGCGCGCCCGCAACCGGACCGCAGGTGAAGCCTTACACGTTTGAAGACGTTGTCCACACCCTGAACGCCGTTCAGCCATACGACTGGACGAAGTTTCTCAATGACCGGCTGAACTCGACCGCCCCGCACGCTCCGCTCAATGGCATCGTCAACGGCGGCTACAACCTCGTCTACACCGCCGAACGTTCGGACTACCTGAAGAACTACGAGATGGTGCGTAAGATCGTCGAGATGGCATTTTCGATCGGGCTCATCGCTCGTGAAGATGGCGAGATCATCGATGTCAAAGTCGATTCTCCGGCTTTCAGGGCGGGCCTCGCCCCGGCGGCAAAACTGATTGCGGTCAATGGCCGCGAGTTCAACCCGTCGGTGCTGCGGAATGCGGTGGCTGCGGCGGGCAGGCTCGAACTCCTCGTCAAAGACGGCGAGTACTACAAAACTTTCCCGGTCGATTACCACGGAGGCGAGAAGTATCCGCATCTGGTCCGCGACAAGTCGAAACCCGACCTCCTGACGGAGATCATCAAACCCCGGACACGGCAATCCACCGCGCCCGCGCGCTCGCGGTAACCGTATGATCGGTGCCATTCTGCGAGCGCAGTTCCTGAGCATGCGGCTCCGCGTCGGAACCCGCCGCGGCAGCGCCGCCTTCTCCGCCATCACCGGCCTGATTTTCTACGGCGTCTGGGCCTTCATCGCGTCGGGCGCACTCCTGTTCTTCGCCTCGCCGGCGCAGGCGCCCTGGTTCGTTCCCGTGCTCACCAGCGGACTGTTGTTCGTGATGCTCTACTGGCAGGTCGCGCCCGTCATCTCCGCCAGCTTTGGCGCGTCTCTCGATCTGCGCAAGCTTCTTGCGTACCCGATTCCGCACCGCACGCTGTTCCTGATCGAAATTCTGCTGCGCATCACGACCTGCGCCGAGATGCTCATTCTCCTGGGCGCGGTCGTGATCGGCCTCCTTCGCAATCCGCTCTACGGAATGCGCGCCGCGCCGTATATCGTCTCGGGAGCTGTCCTGTTCATCGTGACGAACATCCTGCTGTCCGCCGGCGCCCGCAACTTTCTCCAGCGGCTGTTCGTTCGCACGAAGCTCAGGGAGGTCATGATTTTCGTGCTCGCATTCGCGGGCCTGGCCCCTCAGTTCATCATCTTCATGAACGTCCGAAAGACGTCTCTCCTTCGCTTCGCTCCGTCCCAGGTCGCGTGGCCGTGGGCAGCGGCCGGACGGCTGATGCTGCGTGACCCCATCGCGCTGAGCGGCCTTATCGCGCTGGCCTGGCTGGCAGCCGCGCTCGTCTTCAGTCGCTGGCAATTCGAGCGCACCATCCGCGCCGATTCGACGGTGACCTCCGGCCGGGTTGAACATCCTTCGCGCGACGGAGGCTTCACGGATCGTTTGTTCCGTCTTCCTTCCCGCTTCCTTCCCGACCCTCTTGCCGCCATCGCCGAAAAGGAACTGCGCACTCTCGCCCGCATCCCGCGCTTCCGCCTCGTCTACGCCATGTCCTGTTTCTTCGGGCTGGTCCTCTATTTCCCGAGCATGAGGCGGCCGCATCATGACAGTTTCTTTCAGCAGAACGCGCTGCCGATCATGGCGCTTTACGGTCTGCTCATGCTGGGCCAGATCAGCTACTGGAACGCGTTCGGCTTCGACCGTTCCGCCACGCAGGGTTATTTCTCGTGGCCGATCCGTTTCCGCGACGTCCTGATTGCCAAAAACATCACGGTCGTGGTTCTGCTGATCCCGCAGATTCTGATCGTTGCCCTTATCGGCCGCGCGGCGCGCATGCCCGTCACCCCGGCGAAGATCGTGGAAACCATCGTGGTCATGATCATCTCCGCACTCTATTGGCTTTCGATGGGAAACATCTGTTCGGTGCGCATTCCCCGCGCGCTCGATCCCGACAAGATGAACCAGATGTCGAATAAGATGCAGGCGCTCACCATCTGGAGCGCGCCGTTTCTGCTGCTGCCGCTCGCGCTCGCCTACTGGTCGAGATGGTTTTTTGAAAGCGAACTTATCTTTATCGGCATCATGATCGTCGCCGCCATCGTGGGAGGCATCTTCTACTGGGTCGGGCTCGATTCCGCCGTGACCACCGCTCTCCGGCGGCGCGAGTCCATGCTGATGGAACTCTCCCGGTCAGAAGGCCCGCTCTCCATCACCTAGAAAACGCACACTTCCGAATTGCCACCGCCTCACCCCCACGCGACAATCGGGGCATGAATTACGGATGCTCGGCGGCCATCGGCGCCGTCAGCGGACTTCGTTCCATGTCAGGCCCGGCCATCATCTCCGAAGCGGCCAGCCGGAATATCGTGAAGCTCAGGCGGACCCCGCTCGCCTGGCTCGGGTCTGACCGGGCGGCCCGCACTTCGGCGCTTCTCGCGGTTGGTGAGCTCATCGCCGACAAGCTGCCGTTTATGCCGGACCGTACCCAGCCCGCATCGCTCGCATTCCGCGCCGTCGCTGGTGCCCTCTCCGGGTATGCGATCTGCGGAAAAAAGAAATCGCCGATGGCGGCCTTCGTCGGAGGAGCGGCGGCGCTTGCCGCCGCCTACGCCGGCATTCAGTACCGGAAGCGCGTCCATCTCCCTCCGGTAGCAGCCGCCCTGATTGAGGATGCCGTCGCAATCGGCGCCGGAGCATTGGCAGTACAGTTGCTTCACTCGTAGCGATGAGACTCGCTGTCGCCATCCTCTTTGCAGTCGCAACCATCGCGTGCTCTCCCAGCCAGGACGAACACGCTCGCGAGCAGGCCCGCCGGACCGCCGAACAGGCGAAACAGGACGCCCGCCAGGCGATGCAGGATGCGAAGCGCGAGGCGTCAAAAGCGAGCCGCGAACTTGACGAAGGACTTCACAAGACGCGCGATAAAGTCCGGCAGGCCCTCAACGAACCGGACCGCAAAGACGATGATTCGCGTCACCGATAAACTGGACTGGTGAGCACATTCGATGCGTTTCTGCTCGTGTCCTTCGGGGGACCCGAGAAACCGGAAGACGTTATTCCCTTCCTTGAAAATGTCCTTCGCGGCAGGAATGTGCCTCGTGAGCGCATGCTGGAAGTCGCGGAGCACTATTACCACTTCGGCGGAAAAAGCCCGATTAACGATCAGTGCCGCCAACTGGTCTCCGCGCTCGAATCGGAATTGGATCTTCCCATCTACTGGGGCAACCGCAACTGGCATCCCATGCTCGCCGATACGGTCGCGAGGATGAGGGACAACGGTGTCAGACGCGCGGTTGCGCTGGCGACCTCCGCCTTCGGGTCTTACTCCGGTTGCCGGCAATATCGCGAAGACATCGAGCGTGCCCGCGCCGCCGTCGAAGGCGCTCCGGAGATTGAAAAACTGCCGCCCTTCTGGAATCGCCAGGGTTTCGTCAGCGCCGTCGAAGCGCGCCTGCGCGAAGCCCTCCAAAAGCTTCCTGGCGCCGAGGTGGTGTACACCGCCCACAGTGTCCCCCTGTCGATGGCTCAATCCAGCCCTTACGAGCGCCAACTGAAAGAGGTCGGGTCAATGGTCAATCAGCGGCTTGGACTGGGCGCTCCGGTGCTCGTCTATCAAAGCCGCAGCGGTCCGCCCTCGCAGCCATGGCTTGAACCCGATATCGGAGACTACATCCGCGGAACGGATTCGAAGAAGCTGATCGTGATGCCAGTTGGCTTCCTTTCGGACCACATGGAGGTGCTCTACGACCTCGATACCGAAGCTGCGGCTCTCGCCGCGGAGCGCGGCATCGAATTTCTTCGGGCTCCGACCGTCGGAACGCACCCGAGCTTCGTCTCTGCAATCGTCGACATGGTCCGGACGAAGCCGGACTACGTCTGTCAGCCCGACTGCTGCAGACCTGCGGCCCGTCCAACCCGACCAGCCTGATCCCGGTGACGGTGTCCGCGCGTCGGTAGTATCCTCACACCATGCGCCGCGCTCTGTTTCTGTTCGCCCTGCCGCTGTTTGCACAACATCCAAACGGCTCCGACCTCTCTGAAGGAGCCCGCCTGTTTGCGGCGAACTGCACGGTCTGTCATGGCGCGGATGCGAAAGGCGCGCGGGGGCCCGACCTCACTTCCGGCGCGTGGCGCCATGGCAGCAGCGCAGCCGAGATTGCCCGCAACATCCATGACGGCGTCGCCGGGACCGAAATGCCTGCGTTCCCTCTTCCCGGCGATCAACCGCGCGTCATCGCGGACTGGCTGCTCTCGTTGAACCGAGGCGCCGATACGAAGATCACCGGCGACGCCGTCGCGGGCCGAAACCTGTTCTTCGGCTCCGCCGGTTGCTCCGGTTGCCACGCGGTCAAAGGCTCCGGCGGCGCATTCGGCCCGGACCTGACAAACATCGGAGCGCAGCGCTCCACCACGGCTCTCGCCCGCGCCATTATGCGTCCCGGCGAGAATCCGCGCGGCGGGAACAAAGGCGCCGAGATCCGGACTGCTGACGGCAAGAGCGTCCGTGGCGCCATCATCGGCGAAGATACCTTTTCTCTTTATCTTCGAGACCGCGGCGAGAAACTCCACCTGATCTCGAAGACGAACATTCGCGAACGCCGCGATCTCAGGACCCTTATGCCGAAGGTCGCGCTCGATGCCGGACAGGTGGATGACCTCGTCGCATTCCTGAAACAGCCCTCCGGCCCCGCGCCGGATCTCACCGACTGGAAACCCGCGCCCGGCTTCAATATTTCCTGGAATCGCCTGAAGAACACGGCCGCCGAGCCTCAGAACTGGCTGCACTACTGGGGCGATCTGCAGGGCACCCATTACAGCGCTCTCAAATCCGTTACGCCGTCGAACGTTGGAAGCCTGGCCGCCCGGTGGACCTTTCAGTTCGGCGGCCCGGGCGTCGAGACCACCCCGATCGTTGCCGATGGCCTCATGTTCGTGACCGGTCCCCGCAACAGCGCAGCCGCCCTCGATGCGCGCACCGGCTTTCCGATCTGGCGTTACAGCCGTTCTCTTCCGGAATTCCACGCGAACTGTACCGTGAGTACGAACCGCGGCTTTGCCATCCTGGGCGATCGTCTGTATCTCGGAACGCTTGACGCTCACCTTGTGGCGTTGCAGGCAAAGACCGGCCGTGTCATCTTCGACGTCCCGGTGGACGACTATAAGAAAGGTTTTTCGATCACCCACGCGCCGCTGGTTGTTGGAGATAAGGTTATCGTCGGGGTCACCGCCGGCGAGTGTGCGCTGTACGGCTTTATCGATGCATATGACGCCGCCACCGGAAAACGCCTCTGGCGTGTGCATTCCGTCGCGCAGTCAGGCGATCCCGCGCGCCAGACCTGGTCGGGAAAGTCGGCCGAGACGGGTGGCAGCCCGACCTGGATGACGGGAACGTATGATCCTGAAACGGATACGCTGTTCTGGGCCACCGGGAACCCCTCGCCCGATTACGACGGCTCCGTGCGCCTGGGCGATAATTTATACGCCTGCAGCGTCCTCGCGCTCGATCCGGCGACCGGCCGCCTCAAATGGTACTTCCAGTTCACGCCCCACGATACGCATGACTGGGATGCTACCGAGACTCCCGTCCTGATCGACGCGACCTTCCAGGGCAAACCCCGGAAGCTGATGCTGCATGCGGACCGCAACGCCTTTTTTTATGTGCTGGATCGCGAAACCGGGGAGTTCCTGCTGGGCAAGCCCTTTACCCGCCAGACGTGGGCCAGAGGGCTTGATGCGAAAGGCCGTCCCATTGTCATTCCGAACACCGATCCCACGCCGGAAGGGAACTACGTCTGCCCTGACGCGAGTGGCGGAACCAACTGGGACTCGCCATCTTACGATCCACTGACGAAGTTGTTTTTTGTGGGAGCGCGGGATTCCTGTTCGACTTACAAAAGCAT
>DASZUZ010000047.1:0-3738 GCA_035547415.1 Bryobacteraceae bacterium
CGAGTGCGGTCTGGAAAACGGTATCGCCATCCTGGCGGAAACCTGGTGGCATGCGCAGTCGGCGCGGAAGAAGCTGAAGGTGACCTGGAACGAAGGTCCGCGCGCTGGCGCGAGCAGCGCCATGTACGCCCAGAACGCCGAGAAGATGATGAACAGCGCGCCGCAACGGACCATTCGCAAGGATGGCGACGCGGAAGGCGCGCTGAGTAAAGCCGCCAAAGTCGTGGAGGCGAAGTACTCGTATCCTTTCATCGCCCACGCTCCGCTGGAGCCGCAGGGAGCGACCGCTCACTTCAAAAACGGCAAGCTCGAAATCTGGACCAACAGCCAGCAACCCGGTCGCGGCCGCCAGTTGGCCGCTCAGGTCACCGGCATCGGCGAACACGACGTCACCTTGCATATGGTGCGCGGCGGCGGTGGCTTCGGCCGCCGGCTGACGAACGACTACATCGCGGAAGCTGCCTACATTGCGAAGCAGGTGGACGTTCCCGTCAAACTGCTCTGGGCTCGCGAAGACGATATGCGGCACGATTACTATCGTCCGGGCGGCTTCCAGCATCTGAAAGCGGGTCTCGATGGTTCGGGTAAACTCGTTGCCTGGCGCAATCACTTCATCAGCTATGGTGAAGGCGATCGCTTTGTGGCGTCGGGCGCCATGGGCCCCACGGAGTTTCCGCAGCGCTTCGTCCCGAACTATGCTCTGCATGCTTCGGTGCAGCCGCTTGCCATCCGCACGGGCGCTCTGCGCGCTCCCAGCAGCAACGCGTTTGCGTTCGTGATCCAGTCGTTCATCGACGAACTGGCGCACGCCGCCGGCAAAGATCCGGTCGCGTTCCGGATGGAGATTCTGAACTCCGCGATGCCGGTCGAAATGCCGACGCAAGGCGGCGGCCGGGGTGGCTTCGCGCCTCCCGGAATGAATCCCGACCGCATGAAGAGCGCCTTGCAACTCGTAGCCGAGAAATCGGGTTGGGGCAAGCGCACGCTGCCGAAAGGCACGGGCATGGGCGTCGGGTTCCACTACAGCCATCTCGGGCACTTCGCCGAAGTCGCCGAAGTGCGCGTCGACGCGAACAACAAGGTCCGTATCAACAAGATCTGGGTCGCGGCGGACGTCGGCAGCCAGATCATTAACCCGAGCGGCGCCGAGAACATCGTGCAGGGCGGCATCATCGACGGTCTGAGCGAACTGATGGCGCAGGAAATCACGGTCGAAAACGGCCGCGTGGTCCAGTCCAACTTCGACCGGCATCCGATGATGCGTCTCGCCCAGGCTCCGCCGGAAATCGAGACTCACTACGTGAAGTCGACGTTCTCGCCGACGGGTCTCGGCGAACCTGCGCTGCCGCCGGTGCTTCCCGCCGTGGCGAACGCGATCTTCGCGGCGACCGGCAAGCGCGTTCGTTCGCTGCCGCTGTCGAAGTCCGGCTTCAGTTGGGCTTAGGAAACGAGGGCAGGCGGAAACTTGTGTTCCGCCTGCCCCGACTCATTGCTCTCGTCGTTCTGCTGGCGTCAGGGGTCTTCGCGCAGGATCAGCGAACCGTCAAATCTCCGGACGGCCAGGTGGAGTTCCGCATCTTCGTGGCGCAGCCCGAGGAAGGTGGCGTTTCGCGTCTGGGCTATCAGATTCTCTACCAGGGAAAACGGGTCGTCGACACGTCATTTCTCGGCTTCGACATCCGGGATCAGGAGCCCTTGCTCGGCGAGAACGCCGGTCTGATCGCTACGAGCACGGCATCCACGCCTCAGTACAACTCCCTCGTGACGCACTACATGCAGAACGGCTCGCTCGGCCGCCTGCTCGATGTCGAGATCCGCGCGTACAACGACCGCGTCGCATTCCGTTACACCATCCCTCCGTCAACGCCGTTGCTGGATCTGCAGATCGTTGAGGAGCGAACGGAGTTCGCCGTCGAACCCGGCGCGCCTGTCTCCATCGATGAAGAACCGGCCCCCGGCTATCCGCCGATGTCTCTGGTCCACGCTGAACCCAACGTGCTGTTGACGCATTTGTCTCATCCTTACGACGGGAAGCCGCCGTTCACGAGTTCGTGGCGCATCATCCACGTCGGCCCGAAGCGAAGCTGAATCTATTGAAACGTTGAGCAGGACGCGATCCGTCCTGAATCGAGTCCCCGCCGGAACCACTGAACCCGCTGCGCCGACGTTCCGTGCGTGAACGTTTCGGGATTCACGTAGCCCTGTCCCGCTCTCTGCAGCCGGTCGTCGCCGACCGCCGCCGCGGCTCGCAATGCCGCGTTGACGTCCTGCTCGTGAACCAGGCCGCGTTGCTCGGTCGTATAGCCCCACACGCCCGCCAGGCAATCCGCCTGCAACTCGAGCCGGACCGATAGCGGATTCTGCTCACTTGGATCGCGCTGCTGCAGCCGCCGGACCTTCTGCTCGATCCCCAGAATCTTCTGCACGTGATGTCCGATCTCGTGCGCGATCACATACGCCTGCGCAAACTCGCCCGGCGCTCCGAACTTCGTCCGTAACTCATCGAAAAAGCCCAGATCGAGATAGACCTTTTCGTCTTCGGGACAATAAAATGGCCCGATGGCAGTCTCGGCCGTTCCACAGCCTGACGGATACGCATCGCGAAACAGGACGAGCTTCGCGTGCCGGTACGGCCGGTGTTCCTGCGCCGGAAGCTGGGTGTCCCAGGTGTGCTGTACGTCGTCGAGCACGAAGGAAACAAAACCGACCTCCGGCTGCTCCCGCTGGTCGCGCGCGGTGTCCGGTTGCCGGCGCGTCACCTGCTGCTCCGGAGTGGCCATGAAAAAGCGGAAAAGATTCTGATGGAATACGAGGCTCAACAGCCCGACGATGATGGTTCCCAGGATTCCCAGGTGAAAGCCCCCGAAACCGCCCCCTCCAAATCCGCCGCCGCCGCTGTCGTTGCGCCGGTCCTCAATGTCCCCGCTGGTACCGCCTGGCGTCCATTCCATCCGCGATCAGGATGCAACTGGAAGGCCACCCTCGTCAAGCGGGAGCTTCGATCCTCTGTGTCAGGAGAGTATGGCCACTGAACCGGCCGTCGTTCCGCCATCGACGGCGTTCTGGCGTACTCTGACGCGCTACGAATCGGCCAAAGTCGTTCCGGAAATCGCTGTTCGTAACACCATCGGGTTTGCCGCGGCGATCATTCTCGGGACGATTTTCGGATCGCCCAGCGCGGGTGTTCTCGCGGGCATCGGAGCGCTGAACGTCTCGTATTCGGATGGTCGCGATCCCTACGTCGTGCGGGCTCGCCGCATGCTGATTTCGGCGGCGCTGTGCGCGGCCGCCGTGACGCTTGGCGCTCTCTCCGGGCACAGCAACGCCACCGCGGTGATCACGGCGACATTGTGGGCGTTCGCGTCCGGGATGCTGGTTGCGCTCGGGACCACCGCGGGGGATCTCGGCGTGATCACTCTCGTTACGGTGGTTGTCTTCGCCGCCCGGCCGCTTCCTCCGCTCGAAGCGGTAGAGGCGGGTCTGACGGCCTTCGGCGGCGCTCTGCTGCTGATTCTCCTGTCGATCGCGCTCTGGCCCATTCGCCGGTATGAGCCCGAACGGCGGATCATCTCATCGCTGTATGACGACCTGGCGAAGATGGTCCGATACCCGGCGCCGCCTCTGGGTGCTCCGCCGCTGACCAGCCAGATTACGAGCGCCCACGAAGCGCTTGCTCTTCTGGGGCAGGACCACAGCGAAGAAGCCGAACGGCTCGTTTTCCTGCTGAATCAGGCCGAG
>DASZUZ010000048.1:0-5970 GCA_035547415.1 Bryobacteraceae bacterium
ATTCTCGCGCTTCCCCTCAGGTCCGAGTCCCGGCATCAGAATCCGGATCAGGCCGCGCAGTTTCTTGATGCTCTTCCGCGCTTCGTGGATCGCCTCGTCGCGTTTGCCCGGATCTTTGCCGCGAAGTTCCTGCACGGCCGAATCGATCTCTTCACGCGCGATGCGCCGCAAACCCTGGGGAACGGACTCGTCTTCTTTCAGCCTGTAAGCCATCCGGAACCGCCGCCCTCAGTATGACAGAACGGGGAAAAGCGCCTCTCAGCAGATAATGCGCTTGCGGACGGCGTAAAGGATCAGTTCGGCCGTGCTGTGCAGCGACAATTTCTGCAGAATGTGGCTGCGATGCGTTTCGACCGTTGTCAGGCTGATGTTCAGAACGCCGGCCACTTCCTTGTTGCTCTTGCCCTCCGCCAGCAGTTGCAGAATTTCGCGCTCCCGGTCGGTGAGCAGTTCATAACTATCCTCCAGACCGCGTGATTCAAGCTGCGCGATGTAATCCTCCTGCAGCATCTGGCTGACTTTCCGGCTCAGGAACGATCGTCCTTCCGCCGCCGCGCGAATGGCGGCAAGCACGTCTTCGCGGGGAGAATCTTTCAGGAGATAGCCCCTGGCGCCCGCCTTCAAAGCCCGCAGAACATAGCTCTCGTCCTGATGCATGCTGAGCATCACGATCCCCGTCTTCGGATGCGACGCCAGCACCCGCCGCGCGGCCTCGATACCGTTCATTTCCGGCATCGCCACGTCCAGCATGATCACGTCCGGAGCGTGACGCTCGGCCATCTGAACGCACTCGCGCCCGTCGCCCGCTTCCGCGACGACGGTCATGTCGGGCTGGCGTTCCAGCAGCGCGCGCAACCCGTCGCGCATGACCGTATGGTCGTCAGCCAGCAATATGCGAATCTGCCGCTGCATGAGCCTCCGGTCGCTCGAAATTCTGAAGCATGGGGGAAAGGGGAAGCTCAGCCGAGATGGTCGTACCGCGACCGGGCTGAGAATCAATATTCAGCATACCCCCCAACCGCCGGACCCGTTCCTCCATGCCCAGCAGCCCCAGCCCCCGCACCACGCGCTTGTCGAAGCCGACGCCGTCGTCCTGCACCGAGAAGCAGACCCGGTCGCCGGCGTTTGTGACGCTGACCTGCAGGGTCCGTGCGTGCGCGTGTCGCGCGGCATTATTCAATGCTTCCTGCACGAGCCGGTAGACGCAGGTCTTATGTTCTTCGGGAAGGTCGTCGCAATCGCCGGAGGCATGGATGCGCACGCTGAGTCCGGTTCTCTTGCCCATCTCCCGCGCATGCCAGTTGAGCGCGGGTACCAGCCCGAAGTCGTCCAGCATGGACGGCCGCAACAGCAGCGCCAGGTCGCGGACCACATTCAGAGTCTTGCCCGCAATGGACGCGATGGAACGCACCCGTTCCCGCATTTCTTCGGGCGTCTCGGCGAACTCCGCGTTGCTCGATTCCATCATGATGGCCGAAAGCGACTGGCCCACCTCGTCATGGAGTTCGCGCGCCAGCGCCCGGCGTTCTTCTTCCTGCGCGCCTACCAGACGGGCCGACAGGTCCTGCAGGTCGTGCCCGCGCTTTTCCACTTCCTTTTCGAGCCGCAGTGTCACGGCGATCGTCAGCCACGCCAGAACCAGTCCGCCGAACAGCGCGACGGCAAACGTCGCCGCAAGCGACCAGCGAAGGTTCTCCGCCGACGCGCTGAACCGCTCCTCCGCCCGTGTCAGGCCTCGCTGATTGATCGCCCCGATGCCGTCGGCGATCTGAAGCATCGTCGTGCGCCGCGGAACGAGCTGTTCATAGAAGAAGGTGTACCGAAGCCTTTCGCGCTCTTTCGCGGTCCAGTCGAACGTCGTCTGCAGTACCTGCCAGTAGGCGTCGATTTCGCTCCGAAGCGCGGTGAAGGCATCCTGCTCTTCGGATTCGAGCGACCGCCCGTAACGGTCGAGCATCGAACGCGTTTCGCCTTCGATCGCGGTCAGGCGCGCCCGCTGCGCTTCGGCGCCGCTCGTATCGGGGGACAGCAGATAATCCCGGACGTACGTGCCGGAGAGATAGATCTCCGCCCGGATCTGCTCGAGTTCGGCAAGCCGCGTAATGAACGCCTTCCGGATCCGCGTGTCGTCCGTTCGGACCCGATCCAGCATTACCAGCGTGCCGATCGCGGCGGCGAGGATAAACGCAAGAAGTCCTCCGAAGCCCGCAATCAGCACGACCTGGGGACGAAGTTTCCGTGGTTTGGTGGCGGCGGGAGTGATGATTGCAGTGTATTCGAGGGGGGCCTGCGCGGAAATCATGTCACGACAGGATGGTGTCTGGCCTCCCCTGGCGGCAACAATTTGAAAAGAGGGGAATACACCTTTAAATGAAAAGAACTTTCTGTCTGAACATTATCGCCGCCACCAGCCTGTGCATTTTCGGATCGGCCTGCGCCAAAAAACACGTCGCCGTGAACACGCCGAAAGCGCCTGCGCCGGTTGCTGCGGTTCCCGCGCCTGAGCGCCCCGCGCCGCCCGCGCCCCGTCAGCAGCCTTCGGAACCCGTCGCGCAGAACACGCGTCCGCGCTATCCCGATGCCGCCACGCGCGCTCGCATCGATGAACTGCTCGCCCGCATCCAGGATGCGTATTTCGATTACAACCGCCATACCCTTCGCGATGACGCCGTCAAAACCCTGAACGCCGATTCGAAGGAACTCGCGACCATCATGAACCAGTACCCCGATTACAAACTGCAGGTGCAGGGTTACTGCGACGAGCGCGGATCGGCCGAGTACAACATGGCGCTGGGTGAAGCGCGCGCGAAGGCTGCGAAGGAATATCTGGTATCCGTCGGCGTTTCCGCGGACCAGTTGTCCACCGTCAGCTATGGAAAAGAAAAGCAGGTCTGTGAAGATCACGATGAAGCATGCTGGTCGAAGAATCGCCGCGTGCACATCATCGCAATGAAGTAGTTCCGAAAAAGGCGCGCCGGAGCTTTACCCTGGCGCGCCTTGCCCCCAAAACATTCTTATTCGAACTGAATCTGCGCAATCACCAGCGACGGCAGCGCCTGATTCCAGCTCTCCGGAATCGTATCGAAGGCCAGCCGGAATGATTTTGTCTGTCCCGGCGCCAGAGCGCCTGCCCTTCCACTCAGCACGTAAGCCCGCTCCCGGGCAACCGGTTGTCCGCTGTAATCGCGAAACACGCAGGTCACTTCCGCGAGTTTCACCGGTCGTTCACCGGCATTCGTAATATCGCCGAGGATTTCCACCAGGCGCGATTGCACGTAGCTCTCGGACGCCTGCATGTGAACGTTCGCCAGCTTCAGCTTTCCGGCGTTGACGTACTGCCGCGCCTCTTCGGTCAGCCGCGGAGGCGGCGGGGGAGCCGCCTTCGGCCCGAACGTCAGCCAACCGAACGCGCCCAGAACCAGAATCACCCCAAGCCCGATTACGATGTTCGCGGGCGAGATCTTAACGTCCGGCAACAGTCATTTCTCCGATCATGATGGTCGGCGCCGTAACGGAGCCGCGGAACTCAAGATCATTGCCGATCTCCGCCACTCCCGTCAACATCTCCTGTAATGTGCTGGCTATCGTCACTTCGGAAACCGGAAACGCCAGTTCGCCGTTCCGGATCCAGATGCCGACCGCTCCGCGCGAATAATCGCCCGTAACCGTATTGACACCGCTGCCGATCAGTTCGGTCACAAGAAATCCGTTCTTCACGCTCCGCAGGATCTCGTCCGGTGATTTGTCGCCCGGTTCCAGCATGAAATTTCCATGCCCGATGCCGGCGTTCCCCGTAATGCCGCGCGAAGCGTTGCCCGTAGTCTTCAGCCCGAGCTTTCTGGCCGTATACGAATTGAGCAGATAGCTCTTCAGCACGCCACGCTCGATCACGAGCGTGCGTCGTGTCGGAACGCCCTCGTCGTCGAACGGCTGCGAGCCGAAAAGACGCGGGATCGTACCGTCGTCGATCAGGGTAATCCGCTCATCCGCGATCTTTTCGCCCAGCTTGTCCGCGAGGAACGACGCCTGGCGGTAAATGGCGCGCCCGTCTACTGCTTCGAAAAGATTGCCGAGCAGGCTTCGCGCCACGCGAGGCTCGAAGATCACCGGGACGCGCTGGGTTTCGACCTTCACCGCACCGAGACGCCTTAATGTCCTCTGTGCGGCGATCCGGCCGACTTCTTCGGGCGCTTCGAGTCCGGCGAAATTCCTCGCGATGCTGAACCAGTAATCCCGTTCCATCGCGCCGTCCTGCATGGCGACCGGAACGGCCGAAATGGAGCAGTACGTCGCGCGGTACGATCCGGAAAATCCGCGTGAGTTGGCAAACACGCGCCCGCCGATGTTCGAGTCGAACGATCCGCCTTCCGAGTTCGTAATCCGCGGGTCGAAATGCAGCGCGGCGCTCTCCGCGCGCTTTGCGGCGTCGATCTTCTGTTCCGTCGGCAGCTTTGCGACGTCCTCGGAATAAAGCTGCAGATCGGTCTTGATGGAACCGAGTTCCTCGGCATCCGGCAGACCGGCGTGCGGATCCTCGGTCGTGACCGACGCCAGATCGATCGCCGACTGAACCATCTGCCGGATTCCTTCCGCCGAAAGGTCCGAGGTGTACGACGAGCCCATCCGTTTGCCGATCAGCACCCGCAGTCCGGCGCCGCGCGAACCGGCCTCCTTCAGGGTCTCCAGCTCACCCAGCCGTACGTTCGCGGAAAATTCGAGTCCTTCGGATAACGTGCATTCCGCGTCTGTCGCGCCCGCCGCCAGCGCCTGTTTGATCGCCGTCTGCGCAATTTCCGGCAACGCGTCGAATGTCAAGCGGTTCCCCCCACGGTCATGCGGTCAATCCGGACAGTGGGGATGCCAACTCCCACCGGCACGCTCTGGCCTTCCTTGCCGCAGACGCCAATACCTTCATCCAGCTTCAAATCGTTCCCCACCATGCTGACGTGTTTCATCGCCTCGGGCCCGTTGCCGATCAGCGTCGCGTTGCGCACCGGCCGGGTCAGCCTGCCGTCCTCGATCAGGTAGCTCTCAGACGCCGAAAACACGAAATTGCCGCTCGTGATGTCCACCTGCCCGCCGCCAAAATTGACGCAGTAAAGCCCGCGCGGCACGGACCGGATGATCTCTTCGGGATCGCTCTCGCCCGCCAGCATGAACGTGTTCGTCATTCGCGGCATGGGGATGTGTTCATAGCTCTCGCGCCTTCCGCTGCCCGTGGGGCTCGCCTGCAGGATCCGGCTCGAAAGCTTGTCCTGCAGATAGCCTCGCAGGATGCCGTTTTCAATCAGGACGTTGCGCTGTGTCTGGTTGCCCTCGTCGTCCGCGTTTAGCGATCCCCGGCGTCCGCCGATCGTGCCGTCATCGATCACAGTGCAGAGCGGACTCGCGACCTGCTGCCCGATCCGTCCGCTGAATGCCGAAACGCCCTTGCGGTTGAAGTCCGCTTCGAGCCCGTGCCCCACGGCCTCGTGCAGCAGAATTCCAGGCCAGCCCGGCCCGAGGACAACGGTCTGCTCGCCCGCCGGCGCCTCGGTCGCCCCGAGTTGCACGATGGCCTGCCGCGCGGCCTCCCGGGCGAAGTGCTCGGGCGTCTTTTCTTTCTGGAACCACTGCAGTTCGTAGCGCCCCCCGCCACCGGCGTGGCCCTGCTGCGGCGCGCCGTTCCCCTCTCTCGCCAGGGCGAATACGCTGATTCGCGCAAGCGGCTGCCGGTCGTAGTTGAGAACGCCATCGCTCGTCGCGACCAGCACCTCCCGCAGGTTATCGGCATACGTGACCTGCACCTGGAAGATGCGCCGGTCATAGGCGCGCGCGGCGCGATCGGCCCGCTGCGCGAGTTCCACTCGTTCTTTGAATGCCGTCTCGCCGGGCGCTGTCAGAACCGGATACCGGTTCCGCTTCGCGCCCTCTTCGAGTGGCGTCTTCTCCACCTTCGAAGGGCCTGCCGCGATCATCGCGGCCACCTGC
>DASZUZ010000049.1:0-3709 GCA_035547415.1 Bryobacteraceae bacterium
CACCTCCTCCGGAGTCTGAGAGTTGCATTTAGCCAGCCAGGAACGTCGGTCCACCCGCTGTCATCCTGTGTTGTTACACGGAACGGGCGCAAGCGACGCTTTCGCCGGTATATGCGCTCACTCACGACAGTGGTGGCCGCAAACCACCGAGCCTGGTGCGGACGCACCGGATTTCAGCATGAAAAAAGCTAAATCTTCCTTTATTTTCAGCAATTTGAGAGATGGCCACTGCCCTGCATCAGAGGAGGGCAGGAGGAAGTAAAAGATGAAAACCAGATTGCTCGCGATGGCTCTTCTTGCCGGGGGATCGATGTTCGCGCAGACGCGCTTTTCGATCGGTGTCGGCATCGGAGGTTATGCGCAGCCGCCCGCTTATTACTCGCCGGCTCCCGCTTACGCCGAAGCCGCTCCTCCTTGCCCTGGCCCCGGATTCACCTGGGTAGATGGCTATTGGTCCAATAACGCCTGGACCGCCGGCTACTGGGCTCCGCCGGCCAGCGCGTATGCTTATGGCCCGCGCTACGAAGATCACTATTACCGCGGCGGATATGACCGTGACGATTATCGGCGCTTCGATCATGACCGGGAATTTCGGGAACATAACCGCGATTTCCGAGGATACGATCGCGGGTTCCGCGGCCATGACCGCGGCTATCGGAACGACTTTCGCGGACGTTAATAAACCGGGGGCGGCAACGATCGGATGCCGCCCCACATCCTTCCTGCATCCTGCCCTGAGCCGAAGTCATCTCCATCTTCATGAAACGAACCGCACAGGCACACTGGCAGGGAGACCTGAAGCAAGGTAAAGGCTCGCTGACGACCGCCAGCCACACGCTGAATAACGCTCCGTACTCTTTCCACACCCGCTTCGAGGATGGGCAGGGGACCAATCCCGAAGAACTCCTGGCTGCGGCCCACGCGGGCTGTTTCACGATGGCGCTTTCGGCGCAATTGCAGCAGGCAGGACTGAAGGCGGACAGCCTCGAAACGGTCTGCTCCATCAGCCTCGAAAAGAAGGACGACGGCTTCGCCATCACGGAAAGCCATCTCGAACTGAAAGCCAAAGTTCCTGGCGCAACAAAGGAAGCCTTCGACAAGGCGGTGCATGCGGCCGAAACCGGGTGCCCGGTTTCGAAACTCTACAAAACTTCGATCACGGTCAACGCGATCCTCGAGAGCTGAATCTCGCCGGTTGATATGCTCTTCGGGAGCATATTCCCATGAAATTCGGCGTCAACACTCTGATCTGGTCGGCCGAGTACGACCGCACTGTCGAGGCTCTGTTGCCCAGTATCCGCGAGCGAGGCTTCGACGGCGTGGAGATTCCCGTATTCGATCCATCGACCTTCCGGGCGGCCGACCTTCGGAGAGCAGCATCCGCGAACGGTCTCGAATGCACCGTCTGCTCGGTCGTGCCGCACGGCTCAAGCCTGATCAGCGAGGTTCCGGAAGAGCGGCGGAAAGGCCGCGTGTACGTCGCGGATGTCATCAAAGCGACAGCCGACGCGGGAGGAACCATTCTCGCGGGACCGATCTACAGCCCCGTCGGTTATCTGCCCGGCCGGCGCCGTACCAATGACGAGTGGAAGCGGGCCGTGGAGTCGTTGCAGTCCCTTTCCGAGACTCTGGTCGAGAACGGGGTGACTCTTGCCATCGAACCGCTGAACCGGTTCGAAACGTATTTTCTGAACACGGCAGCGGACGCGGCGGCCCTCTGCGATCAGGTCGGGCACCCCAACATCGGCGTTCTGTTCGATACCTTCCACGCCAACATCGAAGAGAAAGACATCGCCGCTGGGTATCGGACAGTGGGACGGCACCTGAAACACGTTCATACCTGCGAGAACGACCGGGGCATTCCGGGAAGCGGACACGTGGAGTGGAGCGCCGTGTTTCAGGCGCTCCGCGATTTGAAGTACGACGGGTGGCTCACCATCGAGAGCTTCGGCTTCGCACTGAAGGAAATCAGCGCGGCCGCGGCGATCTGGCGGGATATTGAGAAGACCCCTGACTCAATCGCCTTCGAAGGTGTTCAGTTCCTGCGAAAAGCCTGGCGTTAGGCCATCGCCGGTTCGGGTTGCTGCTCGAGTTCCGTAATGCGGTGTGCAAGCATCGTCTCGAGATTTTCGAGAGCTTTCGAAAAGCCCGCAATACCTTCGCTGAGCTTGTCGGTTGCCATGCGATCGGCGGCGTGCATCTTGTCGAACGTCGCGCGATCCATCGGAATTTTCTGAATATCCAGGCTCTTCGCCTGCTCGGGATCGAGCTTGCGGGGCAGTTCGCCCTCTTTCGAGTTCAGTTCGCCCAGCAGCGCGGGCGAGATCGTCAGCAGGTCGCAACCCGCGAGTTCGGTGATTTCGCCGACATTGCGGAAACTGGCGCCCATGACTTCGGTCTTGTAGCCGAACTTCTTGTAATAGTTATAAACCGTTTTGACCGACTCCACGCCCGGGTCTTCCGCCGGCGCATAGTCCCGGCCGGTGTCTTTCTTGTACCAGTCGAGAATGCGGCCCACGAACGGAGAGATCAGCGTCACGCCGGCTTCGGCGCAGGCGATGGCCTGATGCAGACCGAACAGGAGGGTCAGGTTGCAGTGGATGCCTTCCTTCTCCAGAATCTCGCCCGCGCGGATACCTTCCCAGGTGGAAGCGATCTTGATCAGAATGCGTTCGCGCGAAATTCCCGCCGCCTCGTACTGCGCAATGATCTCGCGCCCTTTCGCGACCGTCGCGTCCGTGTCATACGACAGGCGGGCGTCCACTTCGGTAGACACGCGGTTCGGAACAATCTGGAGAATTCGTTTGCCGAAGGCCACAGCGAGCCGTTCGAACGCGAGCGTCGCGACCTTCTTCGGATCCGCGCTGTCACCCAGTTCCTTGCGAGCCTGGAGCAGAGTCTCGTCGACAATCTCCCTGTATTTCGGCATTTCAGCCGCGGCGGTGATGAGTGACGGATTGGTCGTCGCGTCTCTCGGTCGGAAGCGTTCGATCGCTTCGATATCCCCTGTATCGGCCACTACGACCGTCATTTGGCGAAGTTGTTCCAGCAGAGTGGGCATTCGGGTGATCTCCTTGTTCTCCTTCATCATCGCGCAAATTGTTTGCTGGTGCACGTTGCCTCCCGGCGATTCTGATAAGATGCGGGCCATGTCAGCTCGTAATGGAGACAAAGCGCGTTTTGGCCGGTTACGTAAGCAGCGCATTCACCGGCGCGAGAGCATCCGCGCCCTACGGGAACACCAGTCTGAAGCGTCTGCCCGGACGGATTCGCACGAGAAGAAAGCGACAGGCGTTCTCTCGAAAGCCGCGCGGTCAGTGGGTTCGGCGCTCGGTAAGATTGCGGCGAAAACGCATCTTGCCGGGAGCGCCGAAGAAAGCCAGCGTTAAGGCGCGCGCCACGGCCGATCTGAAATAATCCTGGGATGGCTATCCACCCGCTGGCCGGCAAGCCTGCGCCAAAGGAGATCCTGATCGATGTCGCAAAGCTCGAACGCGAGTACTTCGAGCACCATCCCGACCCGAGCGACCCCAATGAACTTGTAAGATTTGGCACAAGCGGGCATCGCGGAACGACGTCGAACAACACGTTCACCGAATCGCACATTCTCGCGATTACTCAGGCGATCTGCGAATACCGGCGCAGCCAGGGGATCGGCGGCCCTCTTTTCATGGGCAAGGATACCCACGCGCTTTCGGACGTCGCGCAG
>DASZUZ010000050.1:0-5966 GCA_035547415.1 Bryobacteraceae bacterium
CATCAATCCCGGCAGGCGGCCCGATCAGCCGGAACCGAACCTGAAAGAATGGGGCGATCGCACGACCAACCGGCCGACCGAATATAACGTCATCGATGACAAGTACCCGCGCGTCATCGTCGACGAACTGCTGCCGGTGCTCTATAAGGAGTACAACATTTCAAAGGATCCCGAGCAGCACGGCATCGGCGGCGCAAGCTCCGGAGCTATCGCGGCCATGGTGGTCGCCTGGGAACGCCCCGAACAGTTCCATAAAGTGCTCAGCATTGTCGGCAGTTTCGTAAATCTGCGCGGCGGCAACGTTTTCCCGGATCTTGTCCTGAAAAGCGAGAAGAAACCGATCCGCGTCTTCCTGCAGGACGGCCGCAACGACAATCGCGGCATGGGCCGCGGTGGTCAATATAACCAGGATCGCGACTGGTTCTACCAGAACGTCCGTCTGATGAAAGCCCTCACGGAAAAGGGTTACGACGTGAACTACGCATGGGGCATGAACAAGCACGGCCAGAAAATGGGCGGCGCAATTCTTCCCGACATGATGCGCTGGCTGTGGCGCGATCATCAGGTATCAGTCGATCCCAACGATATGACGGAGCGATCGTTCAACGAACCGGCCGCGAAAACAAAGTAGCGTCCACGGGGAGACAGGCGGCCTGCCGTGTCTCCCTGGTTCCGGACCCGCCGGACATCAAGGCCAATCCGGCTCCGGGACGGAACCCGCGAATTGCACTATCGCCGCGATGGCCGGCGGAGAAATTCGCTTCGGTTGCCATGCCCGCCTGCGAATAGCCGCGGCGGCGGTTCAGATGTCGTACAACAGGAAATCCGCTCTGCTTCGCTCCAGCTTCCCTGCGTCCACCTGCTTGATCAGGTCCGCCAGCGTGGTCCGGTCGAGAACTTCGGACATCGCGTCCCGCACCTGCCGCATGATGATCCGCGTCCCGCAGTTTTCCACGTCCTGACATTCCTCGCAGGGGCGAAACGCGGTTTCGCTTGCGCAGGGCAGGGGAGCCAGCGGGCCTTCAATGATCCGGATAATGGATCCGATCGTGACACCCGAGGGCGGCCGGTTCAGGAAATAGCCGCCCTTCCTCCCCATCTTGCTTTCGAGCAGCCCGCGGCCTTTCATGTCGAGGAGAATCGCTTCCAGGAACTTGATCGGAATCGCTTCTTCTTTCGCCAGAGTGCCGATCAGAATGGGACCTTCACGATATTTCCGCCCCAGCGCCAGCATCGCCTTCAGGCCGTATTGAGTTCGCTTGGAGATCGTCCGCATCCGCTCTGGTTTCAGCGTACTGCACGGGTGCGTTACCCTGAGTGCAGCGTACAACTTTCCCTGGAGTTGCTCCGCATTGCTATCGGTTCGTTGGGGTTCTCTGGCAACCCTCGCGGGGAGCGTCTTCGCGCTCTTCGCGTTCTCGGCCCTACCCGCCGCTGAAGGTGGCGCGGACGCGACAAGCGTCTATGTGAACCCCCGGCTTTGCGCCGGATGTCACGCTGCCATTGCACGGTCGTATGCCAAAACCGGCATGGGGCGTTCATTTCACCGGCCGTCACCCGCCATCACGATCGAAGACTATAAGAAGAAAAACACTTACTATCACGCCCCTTCTCAAACCTGGTACGAGATGGAGGAGCGTGGCGGCGTCTACTACCAACGCCGCTACCAGATCGGATTCGACGGCCGCCGGACCAATCTGAGCGAAAAGACGATCGATTTTGTCATCGGGTCCGGCAACCACATGCGTACCTACGCCCACCGGAATCCGGACGGCACCCTTGCGGAACTGCCGCTTGCCTGGTATTCGGAGAAAGGCGGCTATTGGGCGATGAATCCCGGCTACGATTCGCCCGACTACCCCTATGAGCGCCGGCCGATCGCCTACGATTGCATGTTCTGCCACAACGCCTACCCGAAGACCCCGGCCGGACATGATCGGATGGGCGATGACCCCGTCTACCTCGATCCGATGCCTGACGGAATCGATTGCCAGCGGTGCCACGGTCCGGGATCGAAGCACGTCGAGATGGCGCAGAAGCCGGACGCCCCGCGCGCGAAGATCCGCGAAGCCATTGTGAATCCTGCCCGGCTCAGCCAGGCGCTGCAGATGGATGTCTGCGCGCAATGTCATCTGAAGACCACTGAATTCCGGCTTCCGCACGCGATCAAACGGTATGACCGCCCGGACTTCTCGTACCGCGCCGGTGAGCCGCTCGGCGATTTCGTCCTCTCCTTCGCGCCGGATCCCGCGACAGCGAAATCCGAAAAGTTCGAAACGGCGAGCGCTGTCTCCCGGATGCGCGAATCGCAATGCTTCCTCAAAAGCAACGGCGCGCTGAAATGCACCACGTGTCACGACCCGCACAACATCGCCCACGGGCAAGAGGCGGACGCGCAATATAACGCCGTCTGCGCGAAATGCCACCCCGTCGCGCACAGGAACACAGCGCAGCTTCGCGGCGCCAGTTGCATCGGGTGCCATATGCCGAAGCGGAGGACAGAGGACATCGTCCATCTCGTCGTGACGGACCATCTGATCCAGCGCACAAAACCCGCGGGGGATCTTCTGGCCGATATTCCCGAATTTCACGAGACGGCCGATACCACCTATCGGGGAAAAGTCATCCCCTACTATCCGGACCCGTTTCCGCGCACGCCGGAAAATGACTTGTACACGGCCGTGGCGCAGATCCGGGACGGCAGCAATCTGGCGGAGGGAATTCCCGCCGTGAAGCGACTGCTCGAATCTCTGCGCCCCGTCCGTCCGGAGCCGTATTACGAACTGGCGAGCACGCTCCAGGGCCTGGGTGACTGGCCGGGCGCTGTTGCAGCTTACAAAGATGCCCTGCGCCGCGATCAGTCCTTCGTTCCGGCGCTGCTGGGACTGGGAACCTCTCTGCGTCTGGCGGGCCAGAGAGCCGATGCCGTTTCCGTTTTTAAGCGCGCCACCGAAGTGGCCCCGGCCGACCCGCGCACCTGGAATCAATTAGGCCAGATCGCCGTCGATCTCGGGCATCCCATCGAAGGAGCCGGTTTCCTCCGGCGCGCTCTCGAGAGGGATCCCGAGATGCCTGAGGCGCATCACGGTCTCGGTCTCGCGTTAGTCAAAAGAGGCGACTTATCCGGCGGAGAGGCGGAGTTACGAGAAGCGATCCGTATCTTTCCGAATTACGCCGAGACTCGGGGTAACCTGGCGCGGCTCCTGACTTCGACCGGTCGTTTCGCCGAAGCGGAATGGCATTGCGAGGCAGCCCTGCGTCTCAATCCGAAGGATGCGGAGTTACACGACTTGTTAGGTACGCTTCTCGAGAGAAAAGGCGATTCCGATCACGCTTATCAGGAGTATTTGAAATCCGTAAAGATTGATCCGGGGCTTTGGCGCGCTCAACTGGATTTGGGGGCGATTCTGGCAAAACGCGGTGACAGGAACGCCGCCGAGCACCTGAGGAAAGCAGCGGAAAGTCCGGATCCCGCTCTGAATAAACTCGCCATTGATCTTCTCCGGCAGCTGAATTGACACGCCGGGCACTCCACTTTAATGAAAAACTAATCTTCCTGTTGTGTTGCTCGCGGACTAAGACACTCGTTTTCAACTCTTTTTGCGCCTACATTAATTCATATCCCGAACTACTGAAATCCGGAAACCTGCAGCGTCTGCATCTCGTTGGATGAACAACATTTAGTCGCATTTTGTCCCTTGCAACCTGACACGCCCTGAAGTATGCTTGTCACACAACAGCACGACAGGCCGGGCTAAGTAATAGCCTGGGACTTCAGGGGGAAGTCAAGTTGAAGTGGAATGAGTTTTTAAGGCCGCGCCCTGCGGGCGTCGGTCGCTGGTTATCGCAACCACGGCACTTTTTCCGATTAAGCTCTGTTGCCGGGCCAGATTGCTATCCTGGGCAGTCCGGACCTGGAGCTGTTCTCTTTGCGGCTTTTCGAACAGCGACGGCCGCGTCCATCCGTCAATCCAGGGACCTCTGTCTACCCGGCATTGGTTCCGATTTACTGTTCAGCAGTTCAATGAAAAGTTGTCAGTTACTTCAAAGGAGCTTGTTCAGGAATGCGTAAAGTATCCTTGACGATACCGCTTTTCTTGTTCGTACTCGCCTTCCAGGCGTACGCGCAGAACATCACCGGCTCCATGACTGGTCGCATTGTAGACCAGCAGGGAGCAGCCGTTCCCAACGCCACCGTCACGGCGAACGAACCGGCCAAGAAAGTAAACGTCAGCACTAAAACCACTGGGGAAGGCGACTTCTCCATCGCGGGTCTTCTGCCCGGCAACTACACGGTCACCGTGGAGGCGCCCGGGTTCAAGAAGCTCCAGCGCACCAATATCCCGCTGAACGCGCAGGACAAACTGGCGCTCGGCAACTTCACCGTTGAGGTCGGCGCCGTCACTGAATCCATCGAGATCTCCGCGACGCAGGCGCTGCTGCAGACCGAAAGCGTGGAACGTTCCGAAGCCATCGTCGGCAAGCAGATTGAGAACATCGAAGTCAACGGCCGCAACCCGCTCGACATGGCGAAGTTGATCCCCGGCGTCGTCAGCACGGCGAACGTCTCGGTCGGCGGTGTCGGCGGTCTGGGCAACGTCTATGTGAACGGCAACCGCGGCACCATGAACCAGCTCACCATCAACGGGATCGGCGATATCGATACCGGCGCGGATGGAAGTCAGAACGTAACTGTCAGCATCGATTCGATGGCGGAGTTTAAGGTTCTCACCGGGCAGTATCAGGCCGAATACGGCCGCAACGCCGGTGGCCAGATCTCAATGGTGACGAAGAGCGGTACCGACCAGTTCCACGGATCGGGCTATATCTATCATCGCCATGACGATCTCAACGCGAATACGTTTATCAACAATGTTCGCGGCCTGCCCCGGACCCTCTACCGCTACAACGACCCTGGTTATACGATTGGCGGCCCCGTCTATATCCCGCACCTGCTGGAAAAGACGAAGAACAAGCTGTTCTTCTTCTGGAGCGAAGAGTGGCAGGAGCAGCTTGCGCCTCAGTCCGCGAAAAATATCACGGTCCCGACTGCTCTGGAGCGGAAGGGCGATTTCTCCCAAAGCGTTGACAACAACGGCAAGCCGCTCACCATTCGCGATCCTCTGACCCAGGCCCCGCTGCCCGGCAACATCGTTCCCTCGAGCCGGATCTATGCTCCCGGACAGGCGCTGGCCAACCTGCTCCCGCTGCCGAACGCGACTGGCACAGGCTATAACTACACGTCACAACTCTCGGTGCAGACCCCGCGCCGCGAAGATCTGTTACGCATGGACTACAACGCCACGCAGAATCTCCGCGTGTTCGGCCACTACATTCGCAACGTGCAGCCGGTCGTCTCGCCTTACGGATCCTTCGTGCTCGGCGAAAACGTGCCGCTGACGACGATCAACGTTCCGGTTCCCGGCATCAGCTTCGCGGGCGGCGCAACTTACATCATCAGCCCCACCATGACCGATGAGTTCAACATGGGCATGACGAAAAACCAGATCGACATCTTCGAATCCGGCAAGACGCTTACCCGCACCGCTTCGGGCGTTACTCTTCCTCTGCTTTACCCGAATGCCGTTCAGGATGACTACATTCCGCAGATCAATGTGGGCGGAACGCATCTTGCGAACAGCCCATCCTTCGGCACCGCCGATGCGCCTTTCCACAACTTCAACACGACCATCGATATCAGCAATAACCTGACGAAGGTCTGGGGAACCCACACCATCAAGGCGGGCGTTTATCTGCAGCGCAGCCGCAAGAACCAGACTTCGTTCAGCGACAACAACGGCAGTTATAACTGGGGCGATACGACGAACAATCCGCTCGACACCGGTTACGGCTACTCGAACATGCTCTTCGGCGTATTCCAGACGATGGACCAGTCCAGCGCTTACATCAACGGTCTCTATCGCTACTGGAACATTGAAGAATATGTTCAGGACACCTGGAAGATC
>DASZUZ010000051.1:0-2234 GCA_035547415.1 Bryobacteraceae bacterium
AATTGAATAAACAAACCCGGATCGTCCTGATGGGGAACGTGCTGCAGATGCAGGAACTGAATGCGCTGCGCGCCGTGGCGGCGGGTATTCTGCCCGATACCGCGACATCGGCTCTCCTCGTGGAAGCAATCCGTCAGGTCGCGGCTGGCCAGACCTGGACCGAGTTGCCTTACCTCGACGGATCGTCGGCTCTGCCCCACAAGCGGCACAGTCCAGTACTCACGCCCCGCCAGCAAATGGTCCTTCATCTCGTGTGCGAGGGCCTTTCGAATAAGGAAGCCGCGGAGATGCTGCGCGTTTCGGGCAGTTCGATCAAGTGCACGATTCAGCAGTTGTTCCAGAAAACAAACACAAGGAGCAGGTCGCAACTCGTGCGCCGCGCGATGGAAGATATTCGCGACGTGGTGATGCGCCCGCCGCAGTTTCCAGGCGGCGAGCAGGCATCCAGGGTGAACCGGGCCGCTGTGTGACCTGGGCAACCGAACCGGGCGCACGGAACGTGCTGCCTCCGCCGTCCCGAAAAGCTTGTATTTTTTGCGGCGGAGCCGGCACGCCCTTCTTTGAGATCCCGGCCATCCCCATTGATGTATCGGCGTTATTCCGCGACGCGGATGAAGCCCGGGGCGCCCCGATGGGCAGGCTCGCGCTTGTGTTCTGTGAACGGTGCGGGGGAATCTTCAACTCGGCCTGGGATCCCGCGGCGCTGAGTTATGACACGCGATACGAGAACTCTCTCGATGCATCGGCTGTTTTCGGGCAATACGCGGAACAACTCGCGCGCAGGCTGACCTCCACCTACGCCACGGGGAACGGCTCCGTCGTCGAAATCGGCTGTGGTCAGGGCCGATTTCTCCAGGAAATCTGCCGTCTTTCCGGGAGCAGGGGAGCGGGCTTCGATCCCAGTTATCACGGACCGCCGCGGGACGGCTCCGTGTCGGTGGAAAGGCGATTGTTCAAAGCCGCGGATGCGGAAGGAGCCCGCCTGATCATCTGCCGCCACGTTCTCGAACACCTGGAGGATCCGTCATTGCTGATAACGGAGTTGGCCGGCATCAGGCAGGACGGGCCCGACACGGTGGTCTATTTCGAGGTGCCGAATGCGGCGATTATTCTGGATGGCGCTCTTCCATGGGATCTCATCTACCCGCACGTTTCGTACTTCACGCTCGAGTCCCTGACCGGTCTGTTCCGGCGCTCCGGTTTTCATATTCTCGACGCCGGTCCGGCGTATTCAGGGCAGTTTCTTTACGTCGAGGCAACCGCTGCCTCCGATGCGGCGGATGATTCCGAACCGCCCGATACAGACGCGGTCCAAAGGCTGGTGGCCTCGTTCCCCGCGATGCACCGTTCGATTGTCGATCGCTGGGCGAGATATCTCGAGGACACGCGCAGGGCTGGCAATCGCATCGCTTTTTGGGGAGCCGGGGCGAAGGGCGTCACGTTTCTCAATCTTGTTCCGGGCGCGCGAGCGATTGACTGCGTGATCGATCTCAACCCGCGGAAGCGCGATTCGTTCGTTCCCGGCACGGGTCAGCGGGTGAGTGATCCGGAGGCGCTGAAGCTCATCAGGCCCAAGGTCGTCGTCACGCTGAATCCGATCTATGTCCCGGAAATCAGAGAACGACTTTCCGAAATGGGCATCCGCGCCACGATCGTGACCGAGCCGTCAGATGCGCCACGGCTGCAATGAAATACACGATCAGGCGTTCGTGCCATTCAGCTTTCTCGAAGCCGACTGGCGCAGGCGGTCGAAGACGCTCCGAATGGTGTTGGTCAGTTCCGATGCGGGGGCGTTCGCGTCGACGGTACTGAACGGCGCGGAGCCAGCTGTCCGCAACAAAGCGGTTCGTTCGTCGGCAATCAGAATGATTCCCGGACAGCGCTCCCGAAAAATACGGAACATCTCGAAGCCCTGACTGCTGATATCCACGAGAATCACGTCCGGTCCGAAATGGTCCGAGATGTCGGCAACCTCCGGCTCATCGGATGCTTCCCCCACAACGACGACTCCCGGGTCCGATTCAGCAAGGACCCTCAGCGCGTTCCTGATGACCGTGCGTTTGCTGGCGACCACCGTGCGAATCATGAATCTCCCCCTATCGAATCTTTCGGAGCAGGGCGTGGGCGATGGCCCTCGCGCTTTACTTTTCCGGCTTCCCCGCCGTATCTTCCTCGAGCGCGAATACAAGCGTCACATGGCTTTGAACCGGCTGCCCGTCCAGCGTGGCCGGCGT
>DASZUZ010000052.1:0-2115 GCA_035547415.1 Bryobacteraceae bacterium
CCCGATGACTGCCACGCTGGCGCAGGCACTGCGTCCGTTCCCGCAGTTTACCGATATTCGCGATTACTGGTCGCCGCTCGGCAGCAGTTGGTATAACTCGCTGCAGGTGAAGGTGACCAAGCGCTACTCCAAAGGGCTGACGGTTCTGTCGGCCTTCACCTGGAGTAAGTCGGAAGCCAACCCTGCCGGGACGGTCAATAATGTGTTCAATCGCGAGGTGCAGAAGTCGATTTCGAGTTTCGACCAGCCGCTGATCTTCAACACAGGCTTCACCTACCAGTTGCAGAGCTACGGCCTGAAGAACTGGACGAAGCATGTGGTTGCGGGATGGCAGTTGAGCGGTCTGTTCGCCTACTCGAGCGGCCTGCCGATTCCCACGCCGACGGCGACGACGAACCAGAGCTCACTGCTTTTCCAGAACACGCTCATGAATCGTGTCGCGGGCGCTCCGCTTTACCTGAAGGACCTGAACTGCCACTGCATCGATCCCAACAAGGACTTCGTCCTGAACCCGGCCGCGTGGGTCAATCCGGCCGCGGGCACGTGGGGAACGTCGGCTCCTTACTATTCGGACTTCCGCTATGAGCGGCATCCGGTGGAACAGGCGAGCATCGGTCGGGTCTTCGCGATCAAAGAGAAGCGCACGCTCGAAATTCGGGCGGAGTTCTTCAACATCTTCAACCGGACCTATCTGGCGAACCCCGCTCTGACGGCGCCCACCAGCCCGCAGGCGCGCAACAAAGCCGGCGCGCCGATCTCCGGTTGGGGCTACATCAACCCGACTTCGCTCTACGCGCAGCCGCGCAACGGCCAGCTTGTAGCGCGATTTACCTTCTGATAGCCTTGTAACTCCGGGCGCGCGGTTACCAGCCGCGCGCCCGGAAGCATTACCGTATTCCCCTCCTCGATGAACCGCAGGCGTTTCGTCAGCACGGTTGCCCTCGCCAGCCTGGTCAAACCCTCCAACGCAGCCGTCGAAGTGGAAGTCATTCGCCCTCCCAGTCCCTTCGATATCCTGCTCCGCGACATCGAGCCGGGTCATGATGAATTCCCCTTCGAAAAACAGGCGGCCGAAATCGCGGCGCATCTGCGGATCCTGACGAAGAGCCGTTCTCTTCCGTTCGCCCCGGACGTACGCGGTTTTTCGCCCCTGCCGCGCGCTTACCGGCAGATCGGGGAAGGAGTGTCGGCCGCCGAGTACGACAAGTCGGATGGTGCGATCGAAGCCGGTCTTCGCCAATGGCTGGATGCTCTCGGTCCCGTTCGCGCCGCGCGATTTTTCGTGCTCCCCGGAGACGTGATCCGTTTCGAAGTCGCGGTCGGCAACACGTATCGGGTCGGCGCGTGGAAACAGCGGTGGACCGACGGGCGCATCGTCTTCTTTGAGCCGCTGGAAGAAACGGTCACCACGTCGCCGGAACCGCTCTTCATCGATGTCACCAGCCATGCCTTCGCCGCTTGCGAATCCTTTGACCGGCAACTCCGGTTCGGCCTGAACTACTGGCGCAGCCGGCTCGACGCGGCATGCGGCATCGACGTTCACGGACACAATGGCATCGCGGCCGGTGATGTGGACGGAGACGGTTTCGACGAGATCTATGTCTGCCAGCCGGGTGGACTGCCGAACCGGCTCTATCGCAATCGCGGCGACGGAACGTTCGAAGACATCACGGACGCCGCCGGAGTGGGTGTGCTCGACGCGACTTCCTCGGCTCTCTTTCTGGACGTTCGCAATTCCGGTCTGCAGGACCTGATCGTGCTCCGGCCCGACGGTCCGCTGCTGTTTCTCAACGTCGGTGGAGGCCGGTTCCGCGTTCAGCCCGGAGCCTTCCGATTTCGCACGCCCCCGCAAGGTAGTTTCACCGGCATGGCCGCCGCCGATTACGATCGCGATGGCCGCGTCGATCTCTACTTCTGCACTTATTCCTTCTTCCGTGACGGCTCGCAATATCGCTATCCGGCGCCCTACTACGACGCGGGGAACGGTCCGCCGAATTACCTGTTCCGCAATGAACTGACGAAGGACGGCGGCGGGTCGTTCGTCGACGTCACCGAAGCGGCCGGCCTCAGCGAGAACAACAACCGCTTCAGCTTCGCGCCTGCGTGGTGCGACCA
>DASZUZ010000053.1:0-6530 GCA_035547415.1 Bryobacteraceae bacterium
ACTTTTCTTCACTACACTTCTCGCCCGCCCGCAGCAGTATGTCATCTCCACGTTCGCCGGCGGGGCGCCACCGCCACTCTCGTCCGTCGCCACGGACACCTTTATCGGGAGTCCATCCGGCGTCACTACGGACGGCGCCGGTAACAGCTACTTCGCCAGCGTGAACTGCGTCTTCCGCGTCGATTCCAAAGGCACACTCACGCGCATCGCCGGAACCGGCGCGAGCGGCTACGGCGGTGACGGCTTCGCAGCCACTTCCGCCAAACTCTCTGAGCCGCGCGGCATCGCTCTCGACGGCTCCGGAAATATCTATGTCGCGGACGCGGCCAACGGGCGCATTCGCCGCATCACCCCGGACGGGATCATCGCCACGGTCGCGGGAAACGGCGGCTTCGGCTTCTCCGGCGACGGCGGCCCGGCCGTTACCGCCACCCTCGCGAACCCCGGCGGCGTCGCCGTCGATGGCGCGGGCAATCTGTTCATCTACGACAGCAGTAACTTGCGTATCCGCAAGGTCTCGCCGAACGGCATCATCCGGACCATCGCGGGAAATGGCGAGCGTGGTTTCAGCGGCGACGGCGGCCCGGCCCTCAACGCCAGCCTGACCCCCGGCAGCGGGATCGCCGCAGACTCCGCCGGCAACGTCTACTTCGCCGATACCAGCAATCAGCGCATCCGGAAGATCGCGACCGACGGAATTATCACCACCGCCGCGGGAGGCGGTACGGGCGGCGATGGCGGGCCTGCCACCCAGGCCAGCCTGGGTTTCGTTTTCGGGGTGGCGCTCGATTCCGCAGGCAATCTTTACCTCTCCACCGGGTTGTCGATTCGCCTGGTCGGCGCCGACGGTCTTATCTCAACCCTGCTACCTCCGGCCGCGATCCGCGACCCGATCGCCGGCGTCGGCCCGATTACAGTGGACCGGTCCGGCAACGTCATTTTCGCCGACGTAACCGGACGGATCCGCAGAATCTCTCCCGCTCTCGACCTGACTGTTCTCGCCGGCCCGGGCGTCCCCTCGATTCCACCGAACCAGGGTCCCCTGAGCGCCCGCCTGGGCTACCCCAGCAGCGTGGCCGCGGACGCCGCGGGCAACATCCTGATCGGCGACGTCAACTACTCGTGGCTCTATTGCGTGCGGCCCGCCGGCACAATGAACATCATCGGCCATCCGCAACACCCGTTCGCTGTCGCCGTTGACTCCTCCGGCAACTACTACGCCGCTGACGGCGGAACCATCGTCAAAGCGAACTTTACCGGTTCGACGCCGCCGGCGCCGATGGTTGTCGCAGGTGGCGGCACGAGCACCGCCGATGACATCCCGGCCACCTCCGCGCTCTTTTTCGCCCCTACCGCCCTGGCGGCAGATGGCTCCGGCAATCTGTTCCTTATCGACGGCGGGGCGGATGTGGTTCGCAAAGTCCCGGCGTCCGGAATCATCACCACATTCGCCGGGGGAGCGCCCAAGGGCCAACTCGGCGATGGCGGCCCCGCCACCGCCGCCAACATGTGCCCGCGCTCTCTCGCGACAGACGCCGCAGGCAACCTCTACATCGGCGACATCTGCAACGGGCGCATTCGAAAAGTGACCCCATCCGGCATCATCAGCACGGTTGCGGGCGGGGCGCCGCCGCCAACCACGTTCCCCTTCGACAACGGCGACGGAGGACCGGCAACCAGGGCAGTCGTTTCTCCGCGCGCCATCGCCGTCGACAACTCAGGGGACCTGTTTATCCTCGAAGGCGCAAGCGTGCGTAAGGTATCGGGCGGCATCATCACCACGATCGCGGGCACCGGCAAAGCCGGCTATTCCGGCGACGGCGGACCCGCCACGCAGGCTACCTTTAATGGGCCGTCCGGCATCGCCGTCGACTCCACCGGCCGCGTCTATGTCGCCGACTCCGGCAACGCAGTGGTCCGCGTTCTGACGCCCACATCCAAACCGGTGTTCGTGAGCGCCGTGCTTGACGCCGCGAGCGAGAGCGCCGCCGCCATTACGCCCGGCAAGATCGTGGTGGTCTACGGTTCCGGTCTGGGACCCGCGGACGTTACCATCAACACGCCGTCGGAGACCTCCTTTGGCACGTCGGTAGCGGGGACGAGCATTCTGTTCAATGGCATTCCGGCGCCCATGATCTACGCCTCCGCCAATCAGGCGGCGGTTATCGCGCCGTATGGGATCAGCGGCGGCTCATCCGTTCAAGTGGTCGTTCGGTCCAGCGCGGGCGTTTCGGACGCCTTCACCGTCTCCATGGCCGCTGCATCGCCCTCGATGTTCACGCTGAACCTGACTGGCGCGGGCCATGTGGCCGCGGTTAATCGCGATGGCTCGATCAACACCGCGGACCAGCCGGCCAGGCGAGGCGATTTCATCTCCCTGTACGCCACCGGTGAAGGCCAGACCTTTCCGGCGGGCAAAGACGGAGCTCTGGCGAACGGAGTCCTCGCCAAACCGGTCCTGCCCGTGCACGTGACCATCGGAGGAATCGACGCTCCCGTGGCGTACGCCGGCGCCGCTCCGACCGAAGTCTCCGGTCTCATGCAGGTCGTCGTCTATATTCCCGCTCAAGTGCAACCGGGCGGGTATGTGCCGGTCGAACTGCAGGTAGGGCCGGTCTCGACCGGCAAGGGCGCCGCGTGGATCGCGGTTTCGGATCAGTAGGGAATCGAGCGGGATTGCGCCGGGCGGAAGGCCCGGCGATCAGGCAACCTCGCGATTTGCGAGCGGCCCGCCGTTCTGCGTGTCGATCAGCATCGCCAACCCGCGGCCGGTACGAGCGTCGAGCAGATCGCTCTCCAGAAACGTCACGCCAAACTGCTGTTCGATGTCCACAAGCAGCGGCAGGACCATAATCGACGTGAGCCCGGCATCGTAGAAGTCCTCGTCCTCCGCTAATTCCGGGGTTCCCAGAGCATTCTGAAGAATTCCCATCACGGCGCTCAAAGAAGACGATCTGACAGGCACGGTGGAAGTCTGATTCCGGTTTGGCGTCCCGGCGTCCTGCTGCAATCGCGGAGCGCCCGACAGTTGTCCGATGACTCGGGCAGGGTTGCCGGCGACGATCGAGTACGGCGGCACGTCATTCATGACGAGAGATCCCATGACGACAACGCTGCCTTCGCCGATGGTCACGCCCGGGAAGATAATCGCGTTTCTGCCGATCCAGACATTGTCGTGAATCCGAATCGGCCGAACATCTTCCAGATTGGCGGGCGAACCCATCTTTCGCAATACGGGGTCCGTCGGATGACCCGGCGCGTCGAACATGAGCACGCCCATAGCGATGAGACAATGCTCGCCGATGGTAATCTCCCGGCCAACGGTAAAGGAGCATCCGTGACTGAGGATGCTATTGCTTCCAACCGAGAGAACCGGGCTTTCCGCGTACCTCATGGCAAAGCCGAAAGAACACTTTCCGTCCACCAGGACGTTGTTTCCGAAGACGAGTCGTCCTTTGCCCTGCACCCAGTGAACAAAGACTCCTGTCCTGAGACCCTTGCCGTACTGAGCGCAATAAGCCTTGAACAGCGGTTCACAAACGAAGATTCGTACGAGGAAGTAATAGCTTCCCCGCAACGCGAGGAAAACAGCCAGCAACGGACGCACGATGACTGCAGGCGCCGGAAGGCTAAAGGTAATAACCGAGCGCCGGAGTTTTCGGACAGCACCCGCCAAAGGATGATCCGACAACGCCAGCCAGCGCCTGACATCTCTCATCGGGATACTCGTCCGCTTCCCACGAGAGATGGCTCGGATTCTTCGAGAAACCGCAGACGCGTCTCCCGCCGGGAGATTTTGCCCGCGGTACTCTTCACAATCCAGCGTTCCGGCACGACCCGCACGAACCGGGGAGCGATGCCGATGGCGGACAAAACCGTCCGACTGATTTCGCGTTCGATCTTTTTCGCGGACGCAGGATCAAATTCGCCTCGCATCTCAGCGACGATCGCGAGATTCTCGGTTCCCTGCTGGCTGTCTTCCAGCCCAAAGGCAACGACGCGACCGGCATAGACGCCGTCCACCGAATTGGCGACTGCTTCCACGTCTTCCGGGAACACGTTCTGGCCGCCGACAATCACAATGTCCTTGATCCGGCCGATTACAAAGAGCTCCTCGCCACTCGTAAAGCCGTAGTCACCGGTGGCATACCATCCGTCGGCTGTAAAGGCGTGCGTCCGGAAACCATCCACACCCCAGTAACCGGAAAACAGACAGGGAGTGCTGATCTCGATGCCGCCGGGTTCCAGGTGATCGCAGATGCGTCCGTCAACGCTCCGGATGCGGACCTGCATTCCGTCCAGCGGGCTGCCACTCGACACATAGACATCGTCGAGGAAGTCGAACGAAAGTTCCTGCCGGCCGGCTGAGACGCCGCGCAGTGCGGACCTGGGAACCATCAGCGGATCGGCGCCACAGGCCGTCTGCGTTACGGCAAATACGTTTTCAGCCATGGCGTACGACGCCTGGCATTGTGTGGAGTCGACGCCCCATCCCGAAAATGCCGCCGTAAACGCATCTACCGACTTTCGCCGCACCGGCTCACTGCAGTTGATCCAGGCACTTACATGATGCAGCGAAGAAGGTTGCATCCGCGCGCGCTGCGCCGCCAGATATGAGAAGGCGAAGTTCGGAAGCCAGCAGAAGGTTCCACGGTAGCGCTCGATCAGGCGAAACAGCAGACCGGGATCCATGAGCCAGTCCTGGGCGGCAAGCTGCAACGAAGGCGCGCCTGTCAACAACGGCAACCACAAACAGGCGATCAGGCCCATGTCGTGGTACATCGGCAGCCAGCTCACGACCGAGTCGGAGTTCCCGAAATTCAGGGTCCGGGCCAACCGGCCGATCTGAGTCTCCAGCATGGGCGCTGTTACGACGACACACTTCTGCGCGCCCGTTGTCCCACCGGAAAATTGCAGGAAGAGAGCTTCTTCGGGCGCACCCGCTCCGGTTTGCGCGACATCTCTCTTCGAAACCTGTTCCGCCTGACCCGGTAATTCGAAGATCCGGTCGAGGTGACTGGACGACACATGCTCCAGCGGCTTTACGGGATACGGAAGGGACGGGTCCAGGTTGCGCGCCAGCGAGGGCAAGGTGATCAGCTCCGCCGCTGGAAGACTCTGCAGCTGATGCAGCAGGTTGGCCTGGTACTTACGCGGGTCCACTCTGCTGGTGGGCCACGCCAGAATTGCCGGCAAGCGTCCCGTCAATACTAATCCGATATGGAGGAGAAATAACTCCGATGAATGGGGAAGAAGAACCAGGACAACGGAGCGGGGAGGCGCACTGGAATATCGTTCCGCCATGGCGATGCTCTGGTCGAGCAGTTGCTGCCCTGTCAATTCCAAAGGATCCGAATTGGGCGTCGATAAAACTCGTAATACTACCTCGTTAGCTCTGCTCTTCAGTTGGCTGAGCAGATTCGTCCGAAAATCAGCGGCCGACAGATGTTTTCCCCCAACGCAGCAATTGTCCAGCGAAGTGTTGAAACACCGCAAGCGAGAGCCGGACGGTCAAATACAAAGGCCAGATTCGGGTCCGGGGAAACCTTTGGAACGCCTCTCCGGTGGATAGCACTACTTCTGACAAGGGGTCGTTTTGCCGATCCGGGCCGAGCTCCGCCCGGGAAGATCTATTGCGCCTGGTGAGCAACATCGCCCAGTCGACGCCGGGGTACAGGCGAGTCAGCGGGGACTGCTTCGTCATTTCGCCTGACTGCGGGCCCATTCGCGACATTGCCGCCAGCACTTCGGGGAACATTCCCTGCCGTTGAAAAGGGGCTGAAACGACGACCAGTCTTTGAATCGACGATCAATGTCCGCCGTGTGCCCGCCGCGAGCAGACTGGTTATTGCCGAGGTGAGCGTCCTCGTAATCGTTCACGCCGGTACGGCTTGCGCTCTTCGTGGGGGCTCGTCTGCCCCCTGGTTCGCGCCGGGCAGAAGCCCGGCGGCAGGGCAAAAGCCCTGGCCCCACATTCGGGTGACTGGCAGAGCGGTCGCCGTTGCGCCATGCGCGAATCACTCACACGTTCCGGGATAAGGGCACTCATATGTTCGCGGCGCTCGCGCTTCATGGGATCCTGTTCTTCGCCGAACCACCGGCGCCACCCGACACGTCACGGCCGGTGCAGGCGGAACAGACATCGAAGCGGACGGAACTGAATCTTCTCGGGTCAGTGGATTCGAGCGCGGGCGAAAGCCGCCGGAACGAAAATGTCCAGTTCAACCTGATTGACAACAACGCTCTCAAGTATCTGAATATCCGGCTCGGCACGAACGCGAGCATTACGACCGAATTCAGTCCGGAGAAAAAGTATTTCGGGACCGAATTCGGAACTGCGCCGACGGGACAGATCCACCTTGCGCATCCCCCCGCGCCAGCCGACTTTCACGGCGGAATCTCTTTTACGCGCTCCGATTCTCTGTTCAGCGCGCGATCCTTTTTTCAGGTGGGCGGGGTGCAACCCGCGCACGAAAACGACTATGGCCTCACGACGACGTTCCGGCTGTGGCGCGGGGCTCACGCTTCGC
>DASZUZ010000054.1:0-3335 GCA_035547415.1 Bryobacteraceae bacterium
GGTTCCGACGTCCGGGTTATCCATGCTGTTGCGATTGAACAGATTCACGCTGTCGGACGTATACCCCGCCAGGTTGGCTTTCAGTTCGCAATTGATCCTCATGTTGCCGTACGGATCAGAGGCGAGCGCGTTGCCGCCTCCGGCCGATTGGGCTCCGCCAAACCCGCCGGCGGGTGGAGAGTTGCGAATGCCGAAACCGGCTTCCGAAGCATCGGCGACGATTCCGCTCGTCTGGCCCCACTGAAAACTGAACCTGCCTTTGGAGTCGGTGTAGGCAACGGTTCGAGCGATCCCGCTACAGACTCGCTGGATGGTGGCATTGGGCGGGACAGGAGTTCCATCCGTCATCGCGACCTTGCCTGAAAGAAAAATGGGCCGCTGGATCTCATACTGCCCTCTGCCGCCGTTGCCGGTGGTCGGCGTACTGGGGTTGATCTGACCGGGCGAACGCGCGCCGCCACCGATTGAAGTCGAGGCGCCACCGCCGGTGGATGCCCCGCCGCCCGCGCCCGCTCCGGCGCCTGCGGCGCCACCTGTCGATTGCGCCAGTACCGCTCCCGCAAACAGCACAGAAAGAACGACGCTTTTCATTTCCTTCACCCCCTGGGCAGGAAAACCTGGCCCCAATTATGTCACAGCTTCGCCTCGACGTTGTTCTCTGTCTCAGACCCCAAAAACAGCTCGCTTAGAATATTTCAATGCGACGTGCCGCGAGGGTCATTCTTGTATATTCACTTACTTGCGCCGCCTATGCCGGGACGTTCAGTCTCGAGCAGGTATTATCGGCTCCGTTCCCTTCAGAAATGATCTCGGCCCCGAACGGTGGCGCGGTGGCGTGGATCCTCAATGAGCGTGGCGCCAGGAATGTCTGGTTCGCGGCTGCTCCCGATTTTCAAGGCATACGGCTGACGGCATGGACCCGGGACGACGGCGAGGACATCGGCCAGCCGCGGTTTACGCCGGATGGCAAATCGGTGGTTTTCGTTCGCGGTGGCGATCTGGAGTTTCCGGGTCATCCCGATCCGAATCCGATGGCGGACCCCGCCGGCGTCGAACAGGCCATCTGGATCGCATCCGCGACAGACAAGCCGCGGAAAATCGCGGACGGTCACTCGCCGGCGATGGCTCCGAAAGGAGACCAGATCGCGTTCATCCGGGGCGGTCAGGTATGGACAGCGCCGCTCGAAGGTTCTGGCGCGACGAAACAGCTGATTCACGCCCGGGCGGGAGTAACGGCCGAGAGCCTTGTGTGGTCACCCGATGGAGCGAAGCTGGCTTTTGTCAGCGATCGCGGCAATCACAGCTTCATTGCGGTTTACAATTTCGCGCTGAAGTCCGTGACCTACATGGATCCGAGCGTGGATCGCGACAGCGATCCCGCATGGTCGCGTGATGGGAAGCAGGTGGCGTTCATCCGGAACCTTGCCGGAGGATCGACAACAGGCCGGCAGTCGGCCGAACCGTGGACGATCCGGGTGGCCAATGCGGCCGACGGCTCCGGCCATCAGATCTGGCAGGCGGATAAGGGGCCCGGCAGCGTGTTTCATGCGGTTGTCGCGGATAGCCAGCTGTTATGGGGCAGGGGCGATCGTATTGTTTTTCCGTGGGAGAAGGACGGCTGGGTCCATCTGTACTCGATTTCTTCCGCGGGCGGTCAGGCGACGTCGCTTACTCCCGGGGCTTTCGAAGTGGAGCACGTGTCCTATGCCGCGGACGGGAAAGAAATCGTCTATTCGTCAAATCAGGGGGACATCGATCGCCGGCATGTGTGGCGCGTGGGAGTGAGCGCGGGGCCGCCGAAGGCGGTCACTTCGGGCGAAGGGCTCGAGTGGGAGCCCGTGCTTGCGGGAAGCGCGGTGGCGTATCTGCATTCCGACGCGAAGCGGCCGGCGAGAGCGGCGGTGCGAGTGAACGGCGCTGAACACGATCTGGCGCCGGATTCGATCCCCGCCGATTTCCCGGGAGATGCGCTGGTCGTACCCAGACAGGTGATCTACAGTTCGCCGGATGGAATGCAGATCCATGCGCAACTGTTCCTGCCCCCCGGCAGCAGAGCGGGCGAGAAGCACCCGGCGCTGGTCTTCCTGCACGGCGGGTCGAGACGCCAGATGCTGCCGGGCTGGCATTCGATGGGCTATTACAACAACGCCTACGGGATGAACCAGTATCTTGCCAGCCAGGGATACGTGGTGCTGGCGATCAACTATCGAAGCGGGATCGGATATGGACTGGACTTCCGCGAGGCGATCAACTACGGCGCGTCGGGCGGCAGCGAGTTCAATGACGTGGAAGGCGCCGGGCTCTATCTGCGGAGCAGGGAAGATGTGGATCCGGCGCGAATCGGTTTGTGGGGCGGGTCGTATGGCGGGTATCTGACCGCGATGGGGCTTTCCCGGGCCTCTGACCTGTTCAAAGCCGGGGTGGATTTCCACGGCGTACACGACTGGAATGCGCTGCGCGGATCGCCCGCCGCGCCCGCCGGAACCGAAGTCGCGGATGCGCAAAGAATCGAGGCGGCGCGACTGGCGTTCGAATCGTCGCCGCTGGCGTCTGTCAGAACGTGGCGCTCACCAGTGCTGCTGATCCACGGCGATGACGATCGGAATGTCGATTTTTCGGAGACTGTAAAGCTGGCCGGGGCTTTGCGCGACCGGGGCGTTTATTTCGAGCAGCTCATTTTCCCGGATGAAATCCACTCGTTTCTCCGGCATGCCTCCTGGCTGCGGGCCTACCAGGCGGAAGCGGACTTTTTCAAGCGCAAACTGTAGCGGCGCACTCAATCTTCGATCGCGGAGAAGCTGGACAATTCCGCGTCCCGCACAATGTAGTTCTTCTCCAATTGCCGGCAAAGTTCCGCGCCGAGCTTTTCCGGCTTTTCCTTCGGGTCGTGTTCGACGACGACTTTGATGAACAGATTGGTTCGCATGACTCACTTCCTATACTAAAAGCGTGAACTGCGCCATCTGCGGGGTCCGCAAACCGAAGCGCTATTGCCCGGGAGTCCAGGGCGAGATCTGCACTATCTGTTGCGGCACGGAACGCGAGCAATCGGTCGATTGTCCACTCGATTGTGAATATCTTCGTGACGCACATGAGCACGAAAGGCATCCGGAACTGAAGGCGGAATCCATTCCGAACTCGGACATCGAGGTAAGCGAAGAATTTCTGCAGCAAAACGAATGGGTGCTATTGCTGCTCAGTTCCGCCCTTGCCCAAGGAGCCATGAAGAACCCGGGCGTGACCGATTACGATATTCGCGACGCGCTCGATTCACTGGTTCAGACGTACCGTACGCTGCAGTCCGGACTGTATTACGAGGCGCGTTCCTCGAATCC
>DASZUZ010000055.1:0-2387 GCA_035547415.1 Bryobacteraceae bacterium
AGACGTTCTTCGTCACGCAATTCGTAACGGGATCTTTCGCCTCGCCACGAATTCCATTATGATGATCCGGCCAGGGAGATGGATGACGAATCATGAGTAACGGCGCGGCCAGGCAGCAGTTGCTCGGCACTCTTCGGGCGGACGAGCCGGAGTTCTGGTCGATTCTCCATGAGCTCGCGCAGACGCCCGAGTCGCGGCGCCGGGCCATCCTGCGTCCGCATGCCGAAGCGGGCTTTGTCAGGGAGCGCGAACGGGTGACGATCGCGCAGCGGGCGCGTCTCGACGCCGCGCTGGGCGCGCTGACCCGCTATGAAATCGGCCTCGAACTCGGGATCCTGACGCCGGACGACCCCGTTCCAGCGGACCGCGCGGACCTGCGCGAACTCTTCGACAACTCTGAAGCGCTGCTGCGGTACGCCAATGCCTATCTCTACTTCGGCGTTCGCTTCCTGGGCGGCAGGCTCTTTCCGCCGGAGTGGATGACGGCTCCGGCGCCGCGCAATCCTCCGCGGCGTGAGTCGAACGCGCGCCCGTTCGCTCTGATGACGCCGCCGCCCACCGGCGATCCGGCGGCATCCGGCTCCGCGGTTCCCGGCTTCCTCGAGTTTCTGAATCCGGCCAATCCGGATATGGACGCCGCGTTCCTCTTTCTCGACGATTTCATCGCCGACAACGAGGAACCCACTCGTCTGGAGCGCTGGCTCCACGGTCTGCTTCCGGAGACGGACGGCGCAATGGAGAGCCGGTTCAGCGCCATTGCCCGCGGCATGACGGCGTGGGCCATTAATCGCAGCAACTTTTACCTGTCGCTGCAGGCGCCATCGGAGCCGGTGCCCAATCGCGAGGCTGTCCCCGCTGAAATGGCGCCGGGCGAGGAAGGGGGACCGCGGCCCGTGGGTGGCTGGGCTGTTACGAATCCCGTGGCGGCCCGATTTGGACTTTCGGATATTTACTGGATTGCGCGTGTGCTCCGGGCGGACGTCTCGGCCAGCGCCTCCGTCACTTACACGCGCCCATCCTGGCTTCATCTGCTTCGGAGCCAGGCCATGCGGCGAGGTGAAGCCGGGGTCGAGAGCGCGCTGCGGAAGGCTGAAGAGGTTCTGCGTTCCGTCTTCGACCTGACCTGTGATCTCATCCAGAACGGCATCGATCTCACGAGCGATCGCGAACGCCGGTATTTCGAGCCCGAACTTTTTGCGGAACTTCCCCCGGAGACCAGGAACTGGCGCGATACGTTTGATGAAGAACTCGACGAGGTCGAGTCGCAGCGGAACCGGCGGCGTTATCGCGACGCCACGCTCCCTCCCGAAGAGAATCCTCCGGGGAACCCCGGAGAAGGGAAGAAGAGCGCGGAAGGCTGGAGCAAGCGAATCCGAACCGGCGAGCATCCCCGGAACCTGATCGGGATCGCATTTTCAGGGGGCGGCATACGCAGCGCCACGTTCAACCTGGGGGTGCTCCAGGCGCTGCAGGAATTCGATCTGCTGCGCTATGCCGATTATCTGTCCACCGTTTCGGGCGGAGGTTTTATCGGGTCCTGGCTGATCGCGAACGTCAGCCGTACCGCGCACTGGCTGGGACGGCTCACGAACTGGGATGAGTCGGTCTCGCACCTGCGGCGCTATTCCAATTACCTCGCGCCCGTTACGGGGGTGCTGAGCGCCGATACGTGGACCATGTGGGCCATCTGGCTTCGCAATGCGATCCTCGTCCAGTTGACGGGCGCGACCTGGCTCGCGGTCCTGCTGCTGATTGCCCTTGTCGTGAAGCCGGTATTTCTCGCGACGGGCGCGGGGCAGGGCGTGTGGCACACCGTTCCATACGCGGGCGTCGCGGCGGGCGTGATGGCGTTCCTCCTGTTGCTGACGCTGCTCTACAACCTTGCGCTCGCGCGCGGCGCCACGGGCAGGCGCGCCTTTCCGGCCGCGCGGGTACAACGACTTGCCGTCCTGCCCACGTGGATCGCCTCATTCTTGATGGCCAGCCTGTTCTGGGCGGACGCGAAAGGGAAATCCGCGCTCGCTTCCGATTTTGCGGGCATGAGCCTCTACTCGCAATTCCTGCGAGGCGCCTGGAAACCGTGGGTGGGGCTTCTTGCTTTTATCTGGGTATCGTTGTTTCTGATCGCCGCCGCGACGCTTGCCCGGCATCGCATTCATGCGCTCTGGATCAGTACGGTTTCCGTGGCCGCCCTGTATCTTCAGTTCTGCGGGATTCTCTGGGTGTTTCATCGGTGGTCGCTCGATACCGATCGCTTTGACTGGTACGCCTTCGTCCTGGGGCCGACTCTGGTGCTGGCGGCCACGACGGTCAGCGTCATCCTGTTTATCGGTTTTTCCGGACGAAACTCGGGCGAATGGATTCGCGAATGGTGGACCCGGTTCGGA
>DASZUZ010000056.1:0-5076 GCA_035547415.1 Bryobacteraceae bacterium
CCTCCGCAAGCAGCTGAAGTCGGCAGGCGTGAGTTCGATCGAGGTCGACCGCCCCGGCAATAAACTGCGCGTGACGATCCGGACATCGCGTCCGGGAATCATCATCGGCCGCAAGGGCGCTGAGATCGAGAAACTGAAGCAATCGCTCGCCAAAAAGACGAAGCGCGAAGTCTTTATCGATATTCAGGAAGTCCATAAGCCGGAACTCGATGCCCAGCTCGTGTCGGAGTCGATCGCGCTGCAACTCGAAAAGCGCGTCGCATTCCGCCGCGCCATGCGAAAGGCCGTCGATTCGGCGTTGCGTTTTGGCTGCAAGGGCATTAAGGTTCGTGTCTCCGGCCGCCTGAACGGCGCGGAAATCGCTCGCAGCGAATGGTATCTGCAGGGTCAGCTTCCGCTCCACACGCTGCGCGCGGATATCGACTACGGCTTTACAGAGGCCCACACCACCTACGGTGTGATCGGCGTCAAGGCGTGGTTGTATAAGGGCGAGATTCTGTCGGGTGGCAAGCGCACGCTTTCCGGCGACGGCGAACCCCGGCGCAATGAACGTCCGCGTGGAGATCGCGGCGATCGTCGTGGGCCCCGTCAGGATCGCGGAGACCGCGGCGAAGGACGTGGCCAGGCGCCGGTGCACCACGCCGGCGAACCGGCGGCTCCCGTCCAGGCAGCTCCGTCGGAAGGACGCCGAGGTCCGATCACGCCCCCGCTGACTCCTCCCACCCAGCCGGCGTGGAAGGAATCGGCCAAGACCCCGGAAACGGGTGACAAGGGTCAGGAGAGTTAACTATGTTGATGCCCAAGAAGGTCAAGTACCGCAAGCAGCAGCGCGGTCGCATGAGGGGCAAGGCGTGGCGCGGATCCTCGATTTCGTTCGGCGAGTACGGACTGAAAGCAATGGACTGCGGCTGGATCACCTCGCGGCAGATCGAGGCGGCGCGTATTGCGATGACCCGCTTCATCAAGCGTGGCGGCAAAGTGTGGATCCGGTTGTTCCCCGATAAGCCGATCACCAAGAAGCCCGCGGAAACTCGTATGGGTAAAGGTAAGGGTGCTCCGGAAGAATGGGTGGCGGTGATCCGGCCGGGCAAAATCCTGTTTGAGATGGAAGGCGTCGCGCCGGACATCGCGCAGGAAGCCATGCGGCTCGCGGCCCACAAGATTCCGATGAAGACGAAGTTTGTGACGCGGGAGACTGCGGAATGAAGAAAGACAAATTACGCGGACTCGATCCCGCCGAAATGGAGCAGAAGCTGAAGGACATCGGCGAGCAGACGTTCCGGCTCAAGTTCCAGCTCGCCATGGGCCAGACCGATGGAATCCGGAAGCTGCGCGAGATGCGCAAGGACAGAGCGCGTTTGCTGACGTATCTCCGCGAGCGTGAACTCCAGCAGGAGGCGAAGTAATCGATGGCTGAAGCAACACCGCAGTCGCACAAGAACGAAAAGGTCGGCCCCGTGGTCTCGACCAAAATGCAGAAGACGATCGTCGTCCAGGTGAGCCGGCGCGTTCCGCACCCGCTCTATAAGCGCATCGTCACGAAGCACAAGAAATTCTACGCGCACGACGAGGCAGGCACGGCGCGTGTGGGCGACATCGTCCGCATCACCGAGTGCCGTCCGCTCAGCAAGCTGAAGCGCTGGACTCTGACGGAAGTCATCCGTCGCTCGGCGCTGGTCGGCGCGGCGGAGCCGTCCGCCCTCGACGTGAAGGTTTAAAGGTTAGGGAGAACTCGCCATGATTGGGATGAGAACGATCCTCGAGGTGGCCGATAACAGCGGCGCGCGAAGACTTTCGTGCATTCTGCCGCGCGGCGGCGACCTCGGGCTCCGGGCCGGTCTCGGAGATGTAGTAACGGCGGCCGTGAAGGAAGCGGCTCCGGATTCAAATATCAAAAAAGGCAAGGTCGTGCGTTGCGTGATCGTGCGGATGCGCAAGGAAACGCGCCGCCGTGACGGCAGCTATATCCGGTTCGATTCGAACGCCGCCGTGCTCATCAACGAAGTGGGCGAACCGGTGGGAACCCGTGTATTCGGACCCGTTGCCCGCGAACTGCGAGACAAGAGATTCATGAAAATCGTTTCTCTCGCTCCGGAGGTCATCTGAAATGTCGCAGCCTCTGAAGAAGGATAAGCGCGAGCCGGTTCGCATTCAGCTCCGGAAGAACGATCAGGTCAAAGTGATCGCGGGACGCGACAAAGGCAAGACGGGACGCGTTCTGGACGTCAATCCGGCCGACGGCCGCATTCTCGTCGAGCACGTGAACATGATCAAGCGGCACACTCGCAAGAATCCCGCCAAGCAGATCGCGGGCGGAATCGCCGAGCGCGAAGCATCCATTGCGGTTTCGAACGTGATGATTCTCTGCGGCAAGTGCGGCGCGGTCCGTATCAAGCATCATCTGACGCCCGTGGCCGGCGGCAAGACAAAGCGGCAGCGCGTATGCCACAAGTGCGGGCAGACGCTCGATAAGAAGTAGGGAACAGCATGGCAGCGAGACTCAAAGAACACTACCTCAAAAACGTCATGCCCGCCCTCACGAAAGAGTTCGGGTACGAAAATGTCATGGCCGTGCCGAAGATCGAAAAAATCTCGATCAACATCGGACTGGGCGAGGCCACCGGCAACGCCAAGCTGATGGACGGCGCGGTAAACGAACTGGGCGCCATCGCGGGCCAGAAGCCGGTCGTCACAAAAGCCAAGAAGTCCATCGCGGCGTTCAAGCTCCGCGAAGGCATGGCGATTGGAACCATGGTGACGCTCCGCGGCGATCGCATGTACGAGTTTCTGGATCGCCTCATGAACGTTGCACTGCCCCGCGTTCGCGACTTCCGCGGCGTCTCTTCAAAGTCCTTTGACGGGCGCGGCAATTACACGCTGGGCGTGAAGGATCAGTTGATTTTCCCCGAGATCGACTATTCGAAAGTCGAGAAGACTAAGGGGATGAACATTTCGATCACCACGACTGCCCGGACGGACGCGGAAGGACTCGCGCTGCTGAAGCAGATGGGGATGCCGTTCCGGCAGTAGGAGTAGAGGATACATGGCAACACTCGCCAAAATCGCAAAAGATCTGAAGCTGGCCGAGGCGCAGAAGAAGAAAACGCCAAAGCTGCAGTGCCGCCACCGCAACCGTTGCTGGAGATGCGGCCGTCCGCGCGGGTTTCTACGCAAGTTCGGCATCTGCCGCCTGTGTTTCCGGCTCCTCGCCCTCAACGGCGAGGTCCCCGGCGTCGTGAAGGCCAGTTGGTAAGGAGGACGGGCAACAGTGACCAGTGATCCCATCGCAGATATGCTGACCCGGGTGCGCAACGCGATTACCGCGCGCCATCCGAAAGTCGATGTGCCGGCTTCGAAGCTCAAGACCGAGATCGCCCGCATCCTGAAGGAAGAGGGCTACATCGCCAACTATAAGGTTGCCGAGGAAGGCGTCAAGAAGGTCATCAAGATCTACCTGAAATACGCGCCCGATAACTCGCCGGTCATCAGCGGCATTGAGCGGATTTCGCGTCCGGGATGCCGGAGCTACGCGGGCAAAAACGAGATTCCCCAGGTACAGGGAGGTCTCGGCATCAGTATTCTCACAACGCCCCGCGGCGTAATGACTGGCCGGACGGCGCGCAAGGAAAGCGTCGGCGGCGAGATCCTTTGCCGGGTGTGGTAAAGAAACAGGCTTGGTAAACCATACATGTCCAGAGTAGGAAAGAAGCCGATACCGGTCCCTTCCGGAGTGAAGATCCAGATCGGCGAACAATTGAAAGTGCTGGGCCCCAAGGGACCACTGGACGTTCCGGTTCCGGCGGGAATACGCGTTCAGCAGAACGACGGAAAGCTGGAGATCCTCCGCGATTCGGACGAATATGCCGCGCTGCACGGGTTGACTCGAGCACTGGCCGCGAACGCCGTACAGGGTGTTTCCGCCGGATTCACGAGGGAACTCGACATCGTTGGCATCGGGTATCGCGCGGACGTCAAGGGCAAACTCGCCACGTTCACGCTGGGATACTCGCATTCGATCGAGTTTCTGCTGCCCGAGGGCGTCGATCTGCGGATCGACAAACAAACCCATCTGGTCCTCTCCGGCCATGACAGACAGTTACTGGGTCAGGTTGCGGCCAATATCCGTTCGCTCCGCAAGCCGGATCCCTACAAGAACAAGGGCATCCGCTACACGGGCGAAGTGCTCAAGAAGAAGGTCGGTAAATCCGGGGCGTCCGGAGGTAAGAAATAATGGTCCGCAAGATTTCGAAAAACGAGATCCGCGAGCGCATTCACAAGCGCCTCCGCAAGAATCTCCAGGGTACGACGGAGCGCCCGCGCCTTGCGGTATTCCGCAGCGTGGCGCACATCTATGCGCAGGTCATCGACGACTCGAAAGGCGCTACCGTTGTCTCGGCCAGCTCGGTCGAAAAAAACGTCGAGACGAAGACCGGCGGCAACGTCGCCGCGGCGAAGGAGATCGGCAAGCGGGTCGCCGAACGCGCGAAGGAAAAGGGAATTACCAAAGTGGTATTCGATCGGGGCGGCTATCTTTATCATGGCCGCGTGAAGGCGCTGGCTGACGCGGCGCGGGAAGCGGGACTGGAGTTCTGATGCCGGCTGTAACCGTTAAGCGGGTTGACCCGCAGTCGTTGAATCTCAAAGAAAACGTCGTCGCGATTAACCGCGTCACCAAGGTCGTCAAGGGCGGCAAGAACATGAGCTTTTCTGCTCTGGTCGTTGTTGGCGATTCGTCGGCGCGCGTGGTTGGCTTCGGCGTCGGCAAGGCCAAGGAAGTGCCCTCGGCGATCCGTAAGGGCATTGAAGCCGCGAAGAAGAATCTTCGCCGGATTCACCTGCTGGATAACACCATTCCGCACCAGGTGCTCGGGAAGTTCGGTTCGGGACTCGTCATGCTGAAGCCGGCTCAGGACGGTACCGGCGTCATCGCCGGCGGACCGGTGCGCGCCGTCGTGCAGGCGTGCGGCATCCCGAACGTGCTCACCAAATCGATCGGCAGCCACACCCCGCACAACGTGGTCAAGGCGACCATCAACGCGCTCGAGCAGCTTCGCGACAAAAACGCCGTCGCCGAAA
>DASZUZ010000057.1:0-2833 GCA_035547415.1 Bryobacteraceae bacterium
ATGACCGTGAACAAAACGAAGGGCGTCGGGAATATCGAAACCAAGCGGAAGTTCCGGGATTATCAGTTGCACATCGAGTGGAAGATTCCCTCGAACATCACCGGCAGCGATCAGGCGCGCGGCAACAGCGGCTTGTTTCTGGCTTCCACCGGGCCGGGAGACGCCGGATACGAGTTGCAGATTCTCGATTCGTACCACAACAAAACTTATGTGAACGGGCAGGCCGGCAGCATCTATAAGCAGGCCATTCCGCTGGCGAACCCGAATCGCAAGCCGGGCGAGTGGCAGACTTACGACGTGGTGTGGACCGCACCGACGTTCAACGAGGACGGGTCGGTGAAGATTCCGGCCTATGTCACGGTGATCTTCAACGGTGTGCTGGTCGAGAATCACTTCGAACTGAAAGGCGAGACGTTTTATATCGGCAAGCCGGTCTACAAGAAATACGACCGGGCGCCGATCAAACTGCAGGCGCACGGCGACAAGAGCGAGCCAATCAGCTTCCGGAATATCTGGATTCGGGAACTGGACTAATCACCCGCTGTGATAAGATCGGTGGCGATTTCTCCCAGGCTGTCATCCATTACTCTCATGTTGCGTCTTCCAACCATTGCTTTTTCCATCAGTCTGCTTACAGGCGTGGCTCCAGCCATCGCGCAGACTCCTCCGCCGCCGGCCCGCCCGATGCGTCCGACGCCGCCGACGCGCGATCCGCATACTCCGGGTTATGTCAAGGCGAAGGAACTGCCGGACGGGGAACTGCCTTCACCGAAAGCCGACGGGAACTTTATCATCGGTCCGACGCACAATCCTGCTCCGGAAATGACCGCCCATGAAGGCGAAATGCAGGGAACGGTTCACAATTTCACGATGGAGTCGAAGGACAGCAAAATGTATCCCGGGATCGCGCGCGAGCGCGGGACATTCGGGACGGTGGATCCGAGCAATCCGGCGAAACTGAACGTGACGACGAGCCACCCGGCTCCTTACACGCGGCGGGTGGCTGTCTATGTACCGAAGCAGTATGTTCCCGGCACGGCGGCGCCTTTCATCGTGGGGGCGGACGGACCGGATCAGATGCTGTTCACGGCGCTCGATCATCTGATCGCCGAGCACAAGATCCCGGCGATGATCGGCATCTCGATCAGCAACGGCAGCGGCGACGCGCAGGGGAGCGAACGCGGGCTCGAGTACGACAACATGTCCGGCAAGTACGCCGAATTCGTCGAGACGGAAGTACTGCCGCTGGTTGAGAAAGAATGCAGCGTGAAGCTGACGAAGGATCCGGACGGACGGGCCACGATGGGCGGCAGTTCGGGCGGGTCGGCCGCGATGATCATGGCGTGGTATCACCCGGAGCTTTATCATCGCGTGCTTACTTACTCGGGCACTTACGTGAACCAACAGTGGCCTTACAACCCGGAGACTCCGGGCGGCGCATGGGAGTTTCACAAGAGCCTGATTCCGAACAGCCCGAAGAAGCCGCTGCGGATCTGGATGGAAGTGGGCGACAGGGATCTTTTCAATCCGAACGTGATGCGCGACGACATGCACGACTGGGTTGTGGCCAATGAAAATATGGCGCGGGTGCTGGCGGCGAAAGGCTACCATTACCAGTTTGTGTTCGCGAAGAATGCCGGGCATACGGACCGTACCGTGAAACAGCAGACTCTGCCCGAGGCGCTCGAATATGTGTGGCAGGGGTATAAAGAAGCCAAACATTAGCCCGGGCGCGGTGCCAGCCTGCCCAAAGCGTGGTTTCGAGTGAGCCGGAATGCCAGAACACTCCGACTCACTCGATCTTCCCTTCCCTCCTCCGACCGACGTGTTTTCCCCCGATAAAATCCAGACAAGGTTATCCCGCGAGCCTTTCGGGCCAGCGGCATTCCCTCCTCGTCCCGCCGGCCAATGACCAATCAACCCAGACACGAGCCATGGCCCGCCGGGGGCGGCGAAATGGGCGAGCGAGTGCGGAAGCACGATTGGGCTTCGACGAGCCTCGGGCCGCTGCATCGCTGGCCGACGAGCCTGAAGACGGCGACCGATCTCATTCTGGGTTGCGAGTTTCCGATGATCCTGCTGTGGGGAACGGATCTCACGCAGATTTATAACGACGGGTGCCGCGCAATGATGGCCAACAAACACCCGACGAGTCTCGGCAGGCCGGCGCGGGAATGCTGGCCCGAGACATGGGATCTCCACGAACCCATCTACGGGCGGGTATGGCGGGGAGAGACCGTGACGCTCCACGATCAGATGATCCCGACTATGCGCCACGGGTACCGGGAAGAGGCGTATTTCACCTCGTGTTACAGCCCCGTGCGGGGCGAGACGGGCGGCGTGGCGGGCGTGCTGGTGACGGTTTTCGAGACCACGGGCCGCCTTCGGGCGGACGAGGAACGCCGCCAAAGGGAGGATGCGCTCCGGGCTGAAGAAAAACGGCAGTCCTTTCTGGTGCGACTGGGGGATCGGATCCGGACACTGGCGGATCCCGTGGAGATCCAAAGAGTCGCCTGTCAACTGCTCGGCGACCATCTGGGCGCGAGCCACACCTACTACTACGATTACGACGAAAAAGCCGAGCGCGGCGTGGTACGCCGCGACTATCCCGTGGCCGGCGAAACCAGCATCGCCGGGACGTACCGGCTGCAGGATTTTCCGTTTGTCCACAGCGCGCTGCGCGGCGGCGCGCCACTTGTCCTTCCGGAGGTCAGCAACGCGCCTTTGGGCGTAGAAGAGAGCGCGAGATTCGAGAGGCTGCGGTTGCGGGGGTATGTGGGAGTGCCCCTGGTCAAGGAGGGCAAGCTGGTCGCTGTCCTGAATGTCTGTCAAT
>DASZUZ010000058.1:0-3027 GCA_035547415.1 Bryobacteraceae bacterium
AACGCATGATCACGTTCCTTCAGGAAGTCCTGAACTCGTCGCGCCGGGCATCCGGTCTCACGAGCCAGCTGCTGGCGTTCAGCCGGCGCCAGGTGTTGCAGCCCAAAGTGCTCGACCTGGGCGATCTTCTGCGCAACATGCAGCGGTTGCTGCAGCGGGTGATTGGCGAACACGTGGATCTGACCGTCCGCTCCGGCCATGAAACCTGCCTGATTCGCGCCGACGCGAACCAGATGGAGCAGGTGATCATGAACCTCGCTGTCAACGCGAGGGACGCGATGCCGCTCGGCGGCGCACTCGATCTTCGATGCGAGCGACTCGCCGAACCGGTAGAGGAGGTGGCCGGAGAAGGATTGGAATCCGGGGAACTTCGGATCCTTCTTGAAGTGCGGGATACAGGCGTCGGAATGGACGAGAAGATCCGGTCGAGGATCTTCGATCCCTTCTTCACTTCAAAAGAAAAGGGCAAGGGCACGGGGCTGGGACTTTCGACGGTCTACGGGATTGTTACGCAGGCCAAAGGCAGGATCGAGGTGGAGAGCGTTCCGGGAGAGGGGACGGTATTCCGGATCTACCTGCCGGAAGCCGCCGGTGAAGCGGATGTCCCGGCCGCGTCGAAGCAGAGCTCAACGCCGAATGGCAAAGAGACCATTCTGCTGGTGGAAGACGAAGACAGCGTGCGCACTCTGGCGGAAACGATTCTGACGCGCCTGGGATACAACGTTCTCGTGGCGGATTGCGGTCCGGCGGCTGTCGCGATCTGGGAAGAGCGCCGCGGCAGGATCGACGTTCTGCTGACCGACGTCATCATGCCTCAGATGAGCGGGGGAGATCTGGCGCACCGCCTTCGCGAGGTCAATCCACATCTGAAGGTACTGTTCATGTCCGGGTATACCGATGACATTCTGGCGAGCCATGGCGTGATGGCGGGTGAAACGCAACTGATTCAGAAACCCTTTACCGCGGACGCATTGGGAAAGAAGCTGCGCGACGTACTCGACGCATAACGGGAAGCCGTACAATAGAGGGTTTCGTCTCTCGATGGCACTCCGACCCCTTCTTTCCGAAGAACAGATCCAGGCTCGCATTTCCGAAATCGGCGCTCAGATCACGGCTGATTATCCCGAGGGAACGCTCTATCTGATCTGTATCCTGAAAGGCGCGTGCTTCTTTCTCGCCGACCTCGCGCGCGCTATTCAGCGCGATGCCTATATCGATTTCATGGGCATCTCGAGCTACGGCAAGGAGCGGACGAGTTCAGGGGAAGTTCGAATCACCAAGGATCTGGATATATCGCTCGAAGGCGCGGACGTTCTCGTCGTGGAGGACATCGTCGACAGCGGAATCACCCTGAGCTATCTGACCGCGCTGCTCAAAACACGCAAGCCGAGGTCGGTCAGGGTCGCCGCTCTGCTCGACAAGCCGGAACGGCGTCTTCGGCCCGTTGACGTGGCGTACGTCGGATTCCGCATTCCCGACGAATTTGTCGTTGGATATGGGCTCGATTTTGCGGAAAAGTATCGGAATCTGCGCGAAGTCTGTATTCTTGACCCCGACGCGTAAGGCTATGTGGCGGCGGGGGTTTCCGGCTTCGGACGCGGTGAAAGCACGTTGACCCGAATCGGCTTTACGTCCGGCGCCACTTTCATGATTTTGCAGACCAGTTGAGCGGATTCCGCCGGAACCACGACGCGCGTTACGTTCTGCTCGGCGTCCGTGCCGGCAAGGACGAAGACCTGCAGCGAGGGTACGAAGATCTCCAGCACTCGCAGCGTCTCATCCCCGGCGGTGAACAGCACAACAAGTTCCTGATCCTCTTTCAGCGCTCTTTGCATCGCCTGAATCTGACTGAGGATAATGCCGCCGATGGCTTCGCCCGGCGCGGGGGCAGTGGGCCGGTCGCTCTGGATCTTCTCAGCCGTTCTGGCTGTTTCCGGCGCGCGCAATGCGTCGAGAACATTCTTTTTCGTCGTCTCGATCGCCTGCCCGGCGATCACTTTCCCGAGGCTGCCGAATGCCATGAACCGATGCTATCACCGAGCCTCTAAAATGGACTCACCGTGACTCACATTCCAGGCGCGATCGCCGCGCTGCTGTCCCGCGCATCGACGGGAGAACTCGCCGAACCAGGGCCGGACGAAGCTCAGCTTCATCTTCTCCTCGAAGCCGCGGTGCGCGCGCCGGATCATGGAAAACTCCGGCCATGGCGGTTCTATGTAATCCGCGGCGAGGCGCGCCACCGCCTGAGCGAGTTGTTCGCCGCCGCGCTACTCCGGCGTGAACCGCAGGCCACCGCCGCTCAGATCGAGAAAGAGCGTGGCAAGCCGCTGCGATCCCCGGTCACGATTGCGGTCGTGGCGAAGATCGTCACGGGTCACAAGATTCCTCCGTTCGAGCAGGTCCTCTCGACCGCCGCCGCCGCGATGAATATTCTCAACGCCGCGCACGGGCTCGGGTTTGGCGCCAAGTGGGTGACGGGAGCCAATTGCTACGATCCGCAATTCGGAGCCGATTTCGGTATCGATCCCGATGACCAATGCATCGGGTTTATCCACATCGGGACGCCGCGAACGGAAGTAACGCCCGCGCGGCCGGACCCCGCCGATTTCATCTCCGAGTGGCGCTGAGGTGTTTCGATCCGATTGTCCGCTACGATAGTCCCGATGACCGCTATCGTAACGGGGGCCAGCCGGGGCATCGGCCGGGCCATCGCACGGGAACTCTCCACAACGGATCGCGTGATCGCCACTTACCTGGGCAGCCGCGATCATGCCGAATCGCTCCGCGCCGAAACAGGCTGCGAAATCTTCCGGTGCGACATTTCGGAGCCGCAGGACCGCGCCGACCTCATTGCCGCCGCGAGGGAGCTGTTTCCCGAAGGCCTCGACCTGCTGGTCAACAATGCCGGTATCGCTCCGCGCGAACGCCGGGACGTCCTCGAGGCGACCGAAGAGAGTTTCGATGAACTGGTGGCGACCAATCTCAAAGGCCCGCACTTCCTCACGCAACTCGCGGCCCGCTGGATGA
>DASZUZ010000059.1:0-8764 GCA_035547415.1 Bryobacteraceae bacterium
GGGTCCGGCATCCCTCACCGTTACCGTGGCGGTCAGCGTCGTTCCGGTTCCGTCGACAGCGACGTTGTTAACCGAGAAGGCGCCGTCGGCATTCGCGTCGGGAGCGTCCCCTTTCCCCTTGCCCTTTCCGTTTCCATGCACTTCGGCCGGATTGACGAACAGGACTCGATACGCCCCGGCCAGACCCGTGCCACTGACGGTCAGCGTGAAAGTGGAATTCGCCCGCACGCTGACCGGCGTTACTGCCGAAACGATCGGCAGGTTTGCGCCATGGTCATGATCGCTATGATCGTCGGACTCGTCATCGCCATCCATGCCGGTGTGAACGGCATCAATGTGGCCCGCCACCTTCAGCGTGGCGAGGTCGACCAGCACGATCGTTCCGCTGCCGTCGTTGCTCACCAGCAGGAGATTGTCCTTACTGTCAACCGCCAGCGCCCGCACGCCGAGGCCAACCTTGATGCTCACCGGCGATCCGGTCGGAACACCCGTGGCCAGTGACACCGGCGTCACCGACACGGAACCGCCGGTCTGGTTGGCGAAGAACAGCGTGGATCCGTTAATCGCGATGTCACTCGATCCACCCGACAAATCGGGATTCACGCTGATGCTGGTCGAAGTCCCGTCATTGATGTTCACGATCAGGACCTGACCGGCGTTCCCGGCGGCGGGAACAGAGATCGCAAGGAAATTCGAATTCGGAATCCGCCGCACGGCCGCGATCCGCAAATTCGCGCCGAGCGAAAAAGTGTTCGTCGCCGTGAGCGAAGCCAGATCGATCACGGTGATAGTTCCCGAGTCCTGATTCGTCACCCACGCTTTCAAAGCCACTGGATCGACATCCACCGCGTGCGCGCCGGCGCCCGTCGCGATGGTTCGGACTACCGCTTTCGTGTTCAGGTCGACGATCGTCACGGATCCCGCATCGCCGTTGACGACCACCGCCAGATGCCCGGCGATCGCGACATTCAGCGGACCGGAACCCACAGCGACCTGCGCGTTTACCGCGAATTGCGTCAGATCGACGATCGCGATGCTGCCCGTACGCCGTTCGGCGATCACGGCGGTGGAACCGGTTGCGTTAACCGCAACAGCGACGGGACCCGATCCGGAAGGCAGACTGATGGTCCTGACGATGGCGCGCTTCGAGACATCGGCGACGCGGATCACGTCGTCGTCTTCATCCGCCACCAGAGCCAGACTGCTTCCGGGGATGTAAGCCACGGCCGCCAGTTCGCGGCTGCGGGGCTGATCAGGCTCGTCATCGGGAAACGGTCCTTCGCCGATCGCCGGCAACAGAACCACCTCCACCGTATTGCTCACCTGCGTTCCCGACTGTACGGCGAGCTGTACGCGTCCGGCTCCGGACAGGGATTCCGGAAGCACGACGTTGATTTGCTCCAGTCCGTAACAGCAGGGGGAAGCGCCGGAATAAAGAACGTTCACGGGAACGCCGCCGACGGTGACAACAGGCGTGACGGACGTATCGAGCCCGGTCAGGTAGATGGAAAGAAACGTATGCTCTTCCCCGCTGCGAACCGTGAAATTCCCGATCGCCAGCGTGAGCGGATTGATGATGGCGCCGTCACCCGTACCGGTCCCCAGCAGCGAGAAGATACCGGGTTGCGCCGAGGCGGCGATATTCAGCGTGGTCGAAAAAGTTCCGGCCGCCGAAGCCACGGTCAGATTCTGCGATCCGGCCGGGGTCGAAAAGGAGAGAACCGCGTTGATCTGCGTGGGAGAGACGTAGTAGAGCGGGGCAGCAATGCCAGCCACCGTGACGGTGACGCCGCCGAGTGCGCTCGGCGGCGTCGCGGAGCCTGGAGTAACGGCGACCGCCGGGGCCAGATGCGCCCCGAAGATCGTAATGATGGTTCCCGGAGCAACGGGCGCGCCGGAAACCTGGGAAGCCGCGTTTACGACGGAAGAAATCTGGGCGCTGGCCGGGAAAATTGTTCCCGCCAGAATGAATAGCCACAACGAGCTGGCTTTCAGACGATGAATTTTTAACATATTAGTCCGTTCGGTTTGATAAATCCGGGCTGAATCAGCCGGGATGACGGGAGCCAAGCAACGCGACTTCCATCGGGAAAGCAAAACTTTTAGACTGCACGTTGGTTCGCAGTGGAACTTCTCGTGCTACCCGATACGCATGCGGACTACTTCGTCATTTCTGGTTATCATTTCTACTATTTCTTTCTGCGCGCCGGCAATCGCTCAACGCCAGCCCTTCGCGCAGGCCATAACCGTCCCGTCGGGAACCATCTTGCGGGTTCGGCTGGACGAATCCTTTGACACGCGCCGCAACCGGTCCGGCGACGAATTCACGGCGAGCGTGACCGCACCCGTGATCGAAAACGGTATGACGGTCATCCCGGGCGGAGCTCGAGCTTATGGCCGAGTCGTGGAATCGCAGGCTTCCGGACGCTTCAAAGGACGTGCGGTCCTGGCCTTTCGCCTGGACACGATCGAACTCCGGGGCCAGCGGTATCCTGTGCGGACGAACGTCGCGAGCCGTGCGACAACCGGACACAAGAAGCGCAACTGGGCCACGATCGGCGGCGGTTCAGGGTTTGGCGCAACCGTGGGAGCGATCGCGGGCGGACCCGCCGGCGCGCTGATCGGGGCGGGCGCGGGCGCGGCTGCCGGAACCGCGGGCGAAGCGCTCACCGGCAAGAAACAGCTCAGACTGGCGGCGGAAACCCCGATGGCCTTCCGGCTGACCCAGCCGCTGTCGATTCAGCGACGCTGAAATCTCTCTCTTTCCCTTCTCACTATCTGTCAGCGATGAAAATGTGGGGGCGGGGCTTCGGCCCCGCCGCCGGGCTTTTGCCCGGCGCAATCCCACAAACGTAGAACTATGCGCTAAAATGAAACAAAGAGCACCAACAGTATGGAAGATCTGTTCGATTACTCCCAATGGTCCGGCGCTGAACTCGCGAAGGCTGAAAACACCGCAGGCCAATTCCTCGATGAGAACCAAAAGGCGATTTCGCAGGTTTTCTTCCGCCAGTCCGTTCTGCTCGAACGATTCGCGGAGTTCCTGAATCGGGACGGATTGACGCTTGAGCAGCGGCTCGACTGTTTCGCCCGCATCGCCGAACTGGCGCGGAGCGTCGAAGATTGCGCCAAAGGCTTCTTCGATCTCGGCTCGCAGCCCGTCGTCGCTCGTCTTCTCGCTGAAGCCGATCCGCGGTAATTACCTTTTCGTCAGCTGATCCAGCTTGCGCCGGATATTCCCGTCCGGATCCTGAAACAGATTGTCATCCCCCAGATGCTGGCTGACAATCATGCCTTTCCGATTGATGAAAGCGACAATCGGAACGAAATAACCCTCTTCGACCGGCTGCTTCAACCATGCGAGAACGGTCGCCTCATCGGAATAACCGACCGGAAAACCCTTCGCGTACTGGTCCTTGAAGTTCTGCAAACGCGACTTCGCTCCGTTGTCGAACACCACGCCGAGCACCTGGACACCCTTCGGTCCGTACTCTTTTTCGAAGCCGCTCAGTTCCTGCGCGAAGTGCTGGCAATGCGTGCAGCCGGTATTCAGGAACGCCAGGACAACAGTCTTCCCCTTATAACTGCTCAGCCGCAGGTTGGACCCGTCCAGCATGTGAATCGTGAATTCAGGGGCCGGGCGGGGTGTCTGCTGCTGGCAAAAGGCAGCCGATGCAACCAGCAGGAAAGGCAGCAGGAGTCTCATCGATCCAATTCTATGAGATCGATTTCACTTCGATGCCTGGATGACGGTGGCTTTCGGCGGCGGCCCCGCCGTGGCCCGGTATTTCGCCAGCTTCGCGGCTGCTTTCGCCTTTGCTTCTTCTGAAATCTGAATATGGTTCCGCACCGCCGTGGCGCCGCCCAGTTTCGCCAGCCGCGTCGCGACGCCTTTATGCTGAATCACGTTCGTTTTGCCTTCGAGGGTCGCCACTCCATCCTGGACAGAAACCGTGAAGTGCTCCGTCGCGCTCATCTTCGATCGGGCAAGCCGGGCACGTATATTCCGCTCGATCTGAGCGTCCGGAAGCACCCGTGTGGCGGATTTAATCGGCTTCGAAGCACCGGCGCCTGCCCCCGATGCAGCCTGGCTCAGCCCCGCCATCGCGACGGCCAGAACCAGCGCGCAGAAGAATTTCTTCACGCTGCTTCAGCCTAAACGAATGCGCGTCCGTTTGTCTGTACCCCCGGTGTTCCGAAGGGAATAGGAAGAAATCAGAACGTCCGGTTCAGGAGCATCGCCAGCCGCACACCGGCCTTCGCGAGTTGTTCGTTAATGACCGGCATCGCGGCGTCGAAGTACGCCTCATCGATCGAAATATGCAGCGCGGCTGTTTTCTCCCGCTCCAGGCTGCAATTCGCGCGGGCGCCGGATCGCTCGAGCGGAATGGATGGCTTCAACGCACCATATGTAACAGCCCGGGCGAGTTTGTTCCCTTGCCACGCCCACGCGGTCACGCGGATTTTCCCTCGTCCCGAATTACGCCACCGCCCCGCAAGCTGCTCGTCCAGAAACCGCGCGTACTCCACCTGGCTCATGTGCTTCTTCGCAAGCTCGCGCTCGATCAGCTTGTAATCCCAGATCGCGTGCAGGTTGGCCGGCCGTCCTTCTGTAAAGAACTGAATCGACGTGCAGTTGCCGCCATGATCGTCATTATCCGAGTCATGCAACGGCTGGTGCATGTCGCCGACAAAATGGATGATGTAGCGCAGCGCGGTGGCGCGCTCCCCGCCCGTTCGCGACCGGTCGCGCAGAATCGCCCACTCGTACTCGATGGCGTTCGTAACGCAGCCGGGACGCTCCTTCCGGTTTACCGGCGGCCCGATCGGCGGGCACCAGGACGTCAGTCTCCCGCCCGGTTTCACCGTCAGTGGAATATCGACGTAATGCCAGAGGCCCGTCTTCTCGATATTCTTCGCATCGTCGGCCCAGGTGGCCGAATCCGCCATCGGATCTGAAGGACGGTCCTTGCAGAACCGCTTGACCGCCGGATCGATCGGATTCTCTTTCAGCAGTTCATCCACCGCGGCGGAGGCGGCCGGTGTCAGATGCGCTCGCGCGATGAGCGCGATCATCTGATGCCCTTCGCACCCCCAGCCGAACGCGGAATTCGCAAAAAATGGAAGGGAAAACAGCGTCAGCAGCCAGGAGCGCATGAAGAGAATGATTGTAGCCGCGGCATGTTAAGCCGTGACGAATTCCGGTTCCCTCTCCGGCTGGGCGAAGAACTGGTCCACCAGGCCGATAATCGTATCCGCTTCTTTCGCCTGGTAAATCGAAGTCCGTAACTGCGCGCCGCCCCGAATCCCGTGCGTGAAATACGTCGCGAACTGCTTCATCTTGCCGCAGGCGTCTTCTTCGCGCCGTTCGAACAGCATCGCGTAGTAGGTGCGCATCATCTCGTAGCGATCCAGATGAGTCGGTTCATCGTAGCGGCCGGTCGCCAGATACTGCTCGATCTGCCGGAAAATCCAGGGGTTGGACGAAGCCGTCCGTCCGATCATCACCGCATCGCAGCCGGTCTGTTCGATCATCCGAACGGCGTCTTCGGGCGTGACGATATCGCCGTTCCCGATCACCGGGATCTTCACGGCGGCCTTGATAGCGGCGATTCGCGACCAGTCGGCCTTGCCGCTGTAGCCCTGCTCCCGCGTGCGGGGGTGCAGTGCGATCGCCTGCAATCCGCAGTCTTCCGCGATCTTCGCCATCTCGACCATCACCAGTTCCTGATCGTTCCATCCGGCCCGGAATTTACAGGTAAACGGGATCTTGATGGCCGCGCGCACGGTACGCAACAGCTTTTCAACCAGCGGCAGGTCGCGCAGCAATCCCGAACCGCCGTTGCACTTCACCACTTTATTAACCGGGCACCCGAAGTTGATATCGAGAACGTCGAACCCCAGGTCCTCGCACACGCGCGCCGCGTCCGCCATAACCTCCGGATCCGCGCCGAAAAGCTGCGCCGAGATCGGGTGCTCCTCCGGCTCGAACGCCAGGTAGCGGGCCAGCGTCCGGTTGGGCTTTTTCGCCCGGCTCTCCGTCCGCAGGTGCGCACTGACGCCGTGAGAACTCGTGAATTCGGTCATAATAAGACCGCATCCGCCCAGATTACGGATGAAGCGCCGGAAAACCGTGTCGGTCACGCCAGCCATGGGCGCGAGCACGGTCGCGGGCGCGATCGTGACGTTCCCGATCTCGAATTGGCGGGGGAAACTCACTCTTTTAGTTTAGCGTCGAGATAGTGCGATGAGACCCGTTCACGTTGGACTTCTGGTGGTTGGAGCCGCTCTCGCGGGCGGTCTGGCCGTGAAAATGACCGAATTGCCCACGCTTCCGCCCACGCCGCCGGCGAAAGCCGCGCCTCCGGTGCCGGTGCGCGAGGCGATCGCCGCAAAGACCACTGCGTCCCCCGTCCGGGTGCAGCCGGTGGCGAACGAAGAACCGGCCGCGGCAGCGCCCCCTGCCATCTACGAGGAAGCGCCGCGTCCGCCGGCGCCGCCGGTTGCTCATCGGAAGCCTGTGGTCCAGGTCGCCAAAGCGACGGTGCCATCCATGAGTCCGGCGCCATATCGACCGCCGGCGAATCCTGTGCCGCCCCCGGCTTCCGCAGCGCCCGCGCCCACGCAGGCCCCGGCGCCTCCCGTGAGTGTCTCCGGGCCGGAGCCGCAGGCGCCCCTGCCGCCGCCTCCGCCTCGTCAGGTCACGCTGCAGGCCGGCATGACGATTCCAATCCGCCTGATACAGACGCTCTCGACGGATCATCTGGTCGCAGGCGACACGTTTCAGGCAACGCTTGCCGCGCCCCTGATAGTGGACGGGCTGATCATCGCTGAACGAGGCGCGGGAGTCTCAGGACGCGTTCTCGGGGTCCAGCGAGCCGGACGCCTGAGCGGCGCTTCCCAACTGCAGCTCGCGCTGTCGTCCGTTCAGACGGCGGATGGCCAGAAAGTCGCGATCTCGACGGAGCCATGGTCGAAGCAGGGCGATAGCGCGCGCCGGGGCAACGCCGAAAAGATCGCCGGCGGTGCGGCCATCGGAGCGATCATCGGGGCCATCGCCGGCGGTGGCGCGGGCGCGGCCATCGGAGCGGGAGTGGGCGGCGGAGCCGGCATCGGCGCGGCGGCCGCCACCGGAGCAAAGCCGGTCAGCATCCCCACCGAAACCGTGATCCGGTTCCGGCTGAATTCCGGTGTCACGATTACGGAACGGCAGCTCTGACCGCTACTTCGCCTGAAAGATGCACATGTACTGGCTCTTCGGGATGTGTTCGAGCTCTTTCACCAGCGTAAAGCCGGCCGCTTCGACCTCTTTGATCAGGCCGGAATCGTCCAGACGGATGTGCGTGAGCGCTCCGTCACCCCCACCCATCGCGCCGCGCCGCTTGTAATATTCGACGATAACGAGACGGCCATCCGCGCGCAGCGCCTGCCGGAAGCCGGCCAGCATCTCCTGCGGATAGTCATAGTGATGATAAGAGTCGAGCGCCAGGATCGTATCCACGCCGTGCTCCGGCAGGCCGGGATTGTGCTCCGTACCCTTGATGAACTCGACGTTCGTCAGATGCGTCTCTGCCGCGCGGGCCTTCGCCTTCGCGAGAAAATCGTCGAAGATATCCTCGGCCAGCACCTTGCCTTCAGGCCCGACAGCCGCGCTTAGCCAGGGCAACATATAACCGGCCCCGGTCCCGATATCGGCAACGGTCATCCCGGGTTTTAATCCCATCTCCGCAATCAGTTCTTTGGGTCGTTCGGTCGCATCGCGATTCGCCGCCGTCAACCCCTTCGCGACCGACTCCCTTCCGGATTCCGTCCGGTAATTCTGGTTGGCGGTCTCCGCAACCTGGCCGGAAGCGCAAATCCCGGCCAGCGCCAGAACCGCGAATGTGCCCAATACGCAGCGCATGATGCCGAGTAGTTTACTCCAGGAATCGCGCAACGGCTTCTTCGTCCCACTCGAGGCCAATGCCCGGCGTTTCAGGCGCGCTCAGGTACCCGTCTCGCGGCGTCGACGGACGAACCAGAATCGGGCTGGCGAAATCCACATACTCCAGCCAGTGCGCGGTCGGCGTCACCGCCAGCAGATGCGCGCTGATCTCCGGGAACAGGTGGCTGGACACCGGAAGTCCGTGAGCGGCGGCGAGCGCGGCGCCGCGCAACCAACCCGTGACGCCTCCGATCTTCACCGCATCCGGCATCACGAACTGCGACGCGCCTGCCGCAATCGACTTCTGCATGTCGTGCAGCCCCCACCAGTTCTCGCCCGTCTGGACCGGAATCGAAGTGCCCGCTCGAACCTGCGCGTGGCCTTCATAATCGTCGGCGCGAACCGGCTCCTCGATCCAGCAGATCTCTTCCGTTTCCAGCATCCGGGCCCGGCGCACCGCCTCCGGCGCGTTCAGGCTCTGGTTGTAATCGGTCATCAGCAGGACATCCCGCCCGACCGCCTGCCGCACTTCCCGAATGACCGCCAGATCCGTGGCCGCATCGGGATAACCGAGCCGCACCTTGATCGCGCGATAACCGGGGATCAGTTCCGCTGCCTCCGGACCTGCCTTCTCCGGGCCGATGATCCCCAGGCCGCAGCTCTGGTACGTGGGCAGCGGCTTCGGCTCGCCCCCCAGATATCGGACCAGCGGCAATCCGGCCGCTTTCGCGCACGCATCCCAGACGGCCATGTCGATCGCGGACATCGCCAGACCGGCGAAACCCTGCGGTCCGATCAGCCGGAACGCCCGCTGCAGCTTCGCCTCGATTTCAAAAGGAG
>DASZUZ010000060.1:0-1996 GCA_035547415.1 Bryobacteraceae bacterium
TACCCGTCCCGCCACTGGCGGAAGACGGAGCATCGCGAAATAGTTACCGGTCACTGCCTCCACGGGCGTACGCGCGCGGCGAACCCCGCCGGACTCGACGTTGAGCGGCATTCGCACGAACGCGGAGATCTGCTGAAACGATCGCGCGCGGTCACGCAACTCCTCGTACTCCGGATACGAACTCGAAAGATACGTTCGCGTCGCCTTGTTGAAGCTGAATACGTCAACCAGCTGTTCCGGATGCGGAAATGACAACGGCCGGAACAACGTTTCGTCAATCGCGCTGAAGATCGCTGTATTCGCCCCGATCCCGACGGCCAGCGTGACAACTGCGGCGAACGTGAACCCGGGGCTGCGGCCGAGATTCCGGAATGCGAAGCGAACATCCTGCAGAAGTGTTTCCGGCATTGGCGACCGCCAGTATATACGCGGCCGGCGCCGGGATTTGACAACCGGCTTCTTGCATTCCTACACTATCTACTTAGAGAGCCAAAAATGGCGCTCCCGAACAACCAGCTCGGAACCGTAATAGTCGAAATACCGGGAGGTGCGCCTTCTCGAGTAGTCTGCTGACGAGAACGGCTGCTTCCACCCTCCGAGCGATCCCTCACGGCCTTTTTTCGCTGTTTTTCCCCGACGACTGCCGTATTTGCAAACGTGCGCTGACCGAGTGGACTCGCGTTCCGGTCTGCGCCGCCTGTATCTCCGCCCCTGTTCCCCTCGAAGCGGGCCACTTCTGCGCGTGCTGTAACACTCCATTTGTCAACGCGTATCCGCTGGACGAGTTCGGGGTGTGCGCGGCTTGCCGGGCCGGTCTTCGCGGCTTCGACAGCGCCGCCAGTTTCGGCTTTTACGAAGACCCCCTCCGCGGACTGATTCACCTTTTCAAGTATTCCGGAATGAAGCCGCTGGCCGGACCTTTGGCTGGATACCTCGAACGCGCCATCGCGATCGACCAGCGGTTCGACGCCGTGGTGCCCGTGCCATTGCACTGGCGCAAGAAATGGCGGCGAGGCTTCAACCAGGCGGAGTTGCTGGCGCGCCGCGTGGCCAGGCGCCGCAAGATACCCGTGATTAACGCGTTGCGGCGCAAACGTCCCACGGCCGTGCAGGCGGGACTCGCGAACGCGGGCCGCCGGCGCAATGTCGCGGGCGCATTCACATTGCGCGCGAACGCGGATGTGGCGGCAAAACGAATTCTTCTGATTGACGACGTAATGACGACAGGCGCGACAGCAAGCGCCTGCGCGTCGGTTCTGAAACGTGCGGGAGCGAAGTCCGTCTCCCTGGTAACTTTGGCGAGAGTAGATCGACGATGGAGCCCGCAAGCGTAAAGTTCGATGTGCGGATCAAACGATGGAGATACTAAGAAGCCCGATGCCGACCTATAGCAGACTTCAGAAGCCCGTACTCGTGCTGAACGCGAGTTACGAACCTATTAACATTTGCGCCGCGCGGCGAGCTCTCGTACTCGTGCTCAAAGGCATCGCATCCGCCGAGGAGCTGAGTACGCATTCCATTCACTCCACGCGGCGAACCGTCAACGTGCCGTCGGTGATCCGGCTTCTCGAATACCGCCGCATCCCGCACCAGACGCGGGCCCTGTCGCGCAAAAACATCCTGATGCGCGACCGGTACACGTGCCAGTATTGCCTCAAAGTGATGGCGGCGGGCGAACTGACCCTGGATCACGTTATTCCCCGCTCCCGGGCGGGCGAATCGGCCTGGGAAAACCTCGTCGCCTGCTGCCACCGCTGCAACAACAAGAAAGGTAGCCGCACGCCGGAGGAAGCGGGCATGAAACTGGCCCGCCAGCCACGCCCGTTCAGCCTGCATACCAGCCGGCACCTGATGCGCCTGCTCGGCAAGGGCGACGAACAGTGGCGTAAATACCTGTTCTATTAGGCATGACGCGGCGGATTCGCCGCGTCATGCGCTCGGGTTACTGCTTCCGCGACCGCCGGTACCACTCGATCAGCGCATTGGTCGAGGCGTC
>DASZUZ010000061.1:0-8144 GCA_035547415.1 Bryobacteraceae bacterium
TGATCGCGTTCGGCCCGAGTGACTGGATCCGGATTGGATGACAATCGGCATGTGAAGCGCCTCGCAGCGTTGTTTCCGGCATGCAGTCTCATCCTGCTTTCTGCCCCGCCCGGAGCCATCGTGTCGCAAAAGCTGGATGTACCGGCGTCCATGCGGACGGACGTTTTCGCCTCAGATCGTTACGTCAATATCCCCCCGGGATTTGGCATTTCGGTGTGGTTCCGGCTGCCGGGTTCCCGGTTGCTGGCCGTAACGCCCGCCGGCGACGTCCTGGTTTCCCAGCCCGGCTCCGGCAACGTCACGATGCTCAGGCCCGATCCGAACGGCGGCACGCCGGTCGCGTTCACCTGGGCCACCGGCCTGAATGCGCCACACGGGCTTGCCTTCGACACGATTCAGGGAAACACCTGGCTGTACCTTGCCGAAACCAATCAGATCGACCGATATACCTACAATGCCTCAGATACCAGCGCCCCGCGGCCTCGGGTCATCGTGCCGGGCCTGCCCGCGGGCGGTAATCATGCGCTGAAAAATGTCACCGCGGGTCCCGATCACGCGCTCTACGTCGGGATCGGATCGAGTTGCAACGCGTGCGTCGAGGACACCACGGCGCCGACCATTCGCGGGTCGATCTATCGCTACAATGCCGACGGCTCCGGCGGCCAGCTCTTCGCTCAGGGTCTTCGTAATGCGGAAGGTCTGGCCTTCGTTCCCGGCCTCAACAATCTTTGGGCAGCCGTCAACAATCGCGATGAGATTCTCTATCCGTATCAGGACTCTGCCAACGGATTCGGTCAGCTTGTTCGAACCTACGTCGACGATCACCCGCCCGAACTGTTTACGTCGGTCAGATCGGGTGGAAATTATGGATGGCCATTCTGCAACTCCACGCAGGATACTTCGTCCGGCTACAACAACATGCCATTCGACCGTGACATGGAGACAAACCGTGACGGCCATGTCGATTGCGGCGCCATGGACCGCGTCTCGAAAGGCATCCAGGCGCACTCCGCGCCTCTCGGTCTGCACTTTCTGCAGGGAACGGGGTTCGCCGCCCCGTACCGCAACGGAGCAATCCTCGCGCTCCACGGATCCTGGGATCGGACCGTGCCCACCGGTTATAAGGTGATCTGGTTGCCGTGGAATTCTGTTTCCAACACGCCAGGCGATCCGGTCGACCTGATCACGGGCCTGCATGGCTTCGGGCGGCCCGTCGACACGGCGGTTCTGCCGGACGGTTCACTCCTGGTAACCGATGATTCGAGCGGAACCATCTACCGGCTCCAGTGGAGTCCCTCCGCTCTATCGGCGGCTAACGGTTATCCGGTGATCGCGCCCTCCTCTTACGCAGCGATCTACAGCGCGACTCCCCTTCCGGTGACGGGCGATTTCACCCTCACCCTGACGGACCAAAGCGGCAAGTCCGCTGCGGCGCAGGTTATCTATTCTTCTCCAGGCCAGATCAACTTCATCGTTCCCGATGGCATGAGTTCCGGCACGGGCCATCTGACTCTGAAGACAGGCGCAGGCTCGGTTGACCTCGGGTCGCCGGAGATCCGTCCGGTGGCGCCGGGACTCTTCACGATGTCCGGCGACGGAACAGGTCCGGCGGCTGTCAACGTCTTCGACTCCAGAGGCCAACTCCTTCCGGCGGGTCCCATCGATCTCTCCGCCGGTCCCGTGTACCTCGCACTCTATGGAACAGGCTTCCGCAACGCAAACCCCGCGGACGTAAAAGCGTCCGTCGACGACGTCTCCGTGCCGGTTCTTTACGCAGGCCCGCAGTCCACTTACCCGGCGCTCGACCAGGTGAATATTCAATTACCCGCCGCGCTCGCCGGAGCCGGCAGGACAACGGTCTCGCTTTCCATCGACGGAATCACCTCCAATACGGTGGAACTGACGATCCGGTGATCCCGGTGCCGGGATCGACGCGCGGGCGCGCGGGCCCGCAAGAAATCAAATTCTATTTCCGGTGAAAACAGCTCGCGCGCGAAGCTTATTCCGCCGGAAAACATGCCAGCCGCGAGAAAGAACCGGCTCGGAATATGGGCCAAATTCGGTGCCTCACGAGTACAAGTTCCTATTGCGCTCACTTTAACTCGCGAATAAACTTGCCTGGACCGGAGCAAACACCCCCGCTCCCGAAAAGGAGGTCGATCATGAAGCGATTTCATGCCGGGATCTCTGCAACCATTTCGGTGTGCATGATTTCCATGGCAACCCGACCGATTTACGCCGCCACGCCGGCTCAAATAGAGATCACCGGCGCGGATCTGGCCGCCGGGCAATTCGCCCGTAATCCTCTCTTTGCCAGCGGCCCCGGCATGCACTATCGCGAAGGCGTCGGCCGCCCTCCATCACCGGCCGCGCCAGCGACGCCGGCCGTCACGTTTGGCTTCTTCCCGGCAGACGTGGCCAATCCCGACCACAACCCCACGCTTCAGAATCTTGCCGTTCACGATATCTTCGTCAACCCCTCGAATCCATCGCCGAATGTCTTCGCGCAGAGTCCTACCGGCCCAACCCTCGCAGACGTCGACACGTTCGTCGACAATCTCAACCGCAGCGATTTTATCCATCTGACGGACCAATACACCGGCAGTACGAATCCGTCACGAACTGTCGGACAGGGTGGGATTATCAAATATGAGACTGGCCGCCAGACCTTGTACGATGCCGATGTCGCGGTGCTTGTTCACGCCGCGGCCCGGACCTTCGGCGCGGGTTATAGCCGGATTTATCACGTTTTCTTCGCTCAAGGCACGGACGTCTGCACATCCGGCGGAGGAAACTCCAGCTTCTGTTACTCGCCCGATGATTTTTCCACGTTCTATTTCTGCGGCTACCACAGCTATTTCGATTTCGGAGATCTCGGCCATGTCATCTACTCCGTGGAGCCGTACACCAATGTGCCGGGCTGCATGGACCCCACATCTCCGGCGGGAGCCAGTCCCAATGGGCCCGCTATCGATTCCATGGCGAACGTGTTATCGCACGAAATCTTCGAAGCGATCACCGATCCGGATCTGAATGCCTGGTATAACCGGTTTGGCGCGTTCGCGGGAAACGAAATCGGCGACGAATGCGCATTCGTCTTCGCGCTGCCGCCTGTCTCTCTCAACGGAAAGCCGTATCAGATCCAGTCCGAGTACTCCAATTTCTATCACGCCTGTATCTGGACGTCGTCTGGTCCACCCGCTCCGTAACCAGATATTCAGACCGCGCACACCTGCAGGGGAAGGATCGGCTTATCGCTGATTCCTTCCCTGAACTTCCACCGCGAAAACATAAGTCGGACCGAACATATTGGAGCGAAATACAACCCACTTCTGATCGGGAGTGAAACTGACGTTCGGCTCCAGCCGGTAATTGTGTTTTGACATGTTCACCAGCTTTTCGGCGTGAAACACGCCCGTCCGGATCAATTCGGGATCGTCAATGCCCTCATTCTTCCTGAGTTCGGGCCGGAACAGATAGATCCACTCGCCATTCGGCGCATGCGCGACCTGCCCCGGATCGCCGCCATCGCCGCAAAACAATGTTCCATCCGGCGTCACGTTGAAGTGAATCGACCACTCATCGCGCTGCAGATGGTACCAGGTCCGCTGCTTGTTCTTCACGTTATATCCGGCCACCCGGAAATCTTCCCCCCGCGGCGTCTGCAGGTCATACCAGATCGTGTTCCCGTCCGCGCTCCAGAACTCATGGCCGAAGATCTCCATTTGCATCGTGCGGCGGTGGATCTTCGTCAGTTCCGATCCGTCGGACCGGATGGTCCAGATCCGCTCGACCTTATGCCATGGCCCTTCGTGGCAAACCATGAGCAAAGTGGGATCGGTGGGCGAAAACTCGAGGTGGTTAAGCCAGTCGGTGCTGCGAAGGATGGTCTTTACTTCGCCCGAGCGCGAATCGATGGTAAAGAGCCCCATCGGAATATGCGCCGCCAGACGCCGTTCCATCATCTCGCCTTTATTCAGCGGCTGCAGAAGGCCCTGGACCTGTTGCTGCTGGCCCGCCGGAGCGCTCCGATATTCAGCGGGACTGTCGGCTTCCGTATAGGTTCCGGCGAGCAGGGTTTCATCCGCATTGACCGTGGAAACGGAACCGCGCGGCGGCAATGCCGCGATCTTTCGCGTGGCGAGCGTGTCAACATCCGTCGCGTAGACGGCGTTATCGCGGACGTAATACACGTTCTGCGTCCTGCGGCCCGTTACGATGACCCGCACATGGCCTTCGACAACCGGCTTCGTTGCGTGGGTTTCGAGATCGAACGCGGAGATGCCCTTCGGCGTCGTATAAATCAACTTTTTCCGATCGGCCGTGTAACCGTTCTGATTGAAATACAGACTTGCGCTCTCCGGTTCGTCGGTCAGGCGGACAATCCGATGGCCGGTGTCCGGATCGACCCATGTCTTTGGCGGAGCCTGATTCTGCTGACCGCGGATCGTTCCCACCACGAATAAAACGGCCAAAGCGAAACGGCGCGTGTACGTCATAAAACAGTTGCTCCTGACATCCCGGTCCTGAGTGGCCTTATCCTCAGATCATGCCCTGCCTGCTGGTATTCCTGATCCTTCTGTTCCCGAGAGTCATTCTTGTGTTGATGTGGCTCTTCTCGAACGTGCTGGACAGGGCATATCACAATCTGGTGATTCCACTACTCGGGTTTATCTTCCTGCCGATCACCACCATAGTCTACGCGTGGCTGGTAACGAACGGCCTTCCGATCGAAGGCTTCAATCTTATCCTTCTCATCATTGCCGTCGTGCTGGATGTGGGATCGCACGGTGGGGGAGCCGGTTATTACCGGCGGCGGCGGATTTAACTACTCGCGGGCGATGCCGCGCTCACTGCGCCGGATAAATCCGACGAGGTGAAGCGTATTCTCGTCCGGGATTTCGCGTTCGATCTTTCCGAGAGCTTCCTCCAGCTTGAATCCGGAGCGATACAGAAGCTGATACGCCTTCTTCAGCGCTGAGACTTGAGAGAACGCGAATCCGGCGCGTTTCAGACCGACGATGTTCAGTCCTTTGGCTTCCACGTTAAAACCGGAATAGAGAAAGAATGGCGGCACATCGCTGTTGACGCGCGTGTTTCCGCCAATCATGGCCAGTCTGCCTATTTTCGAAAACTGGTGGATCACCACGCCGCCCGAAATAAACGCCTGATCTTCCACCTCAACATACCCCGCCACCAGCGCGCAGCTCGCGATCACCGTGTTATTGCCGATCGCGCAGTTATGCGCAATGTGACCCGAGGTCATGATGTAATTTCCATTGCCGATCGTCGTGACTGACCCGGGCTGCGTACCGCGCGAAATGGTATAGTGCTCGCGAATTTTGTTATCCGAGCCGATCCGGAGATAACTTCGCTGGCCTTTGAAGTTCTTGTCGAGCGGGTCGGTTCCAAGCACCGTGCCGGCGGAGATTTCGTTCCGATCGCCCATCGTGGTCCAGCGCTTCACGAATACATAAGGTTCAATCAGACAATCCGCGCCAATCTCGACGTCCTGCTCGATGACGCAAAACTCGCCGATACGCGTGCCCGGACCGATCGAAGCATCGGGATGAACGCGGGCTGTGGGAGCAATAACAGCGGCAGGATCTGCGGGCACCAGAACAATGATAGCGATCAGTACAGAGCGGGCCGGGCCTCTTCCTCAGTGGCTGCGAGGAAGGCTTCGAGAGCGCGAATCTTTGGCGCCGCGAGCGCGCGCGTCGTATCCAGCCGGATCTGCGAAGGCAGCGTTTCCAGGCTGCGCCGGAGAGACTTCACGGCATCCGTGAATACCGAAAAGCGCGTGTCGCGCCCGATCTTGCTGACCGTGCGAAGAATGGCGATGGCGCCGAGTTGCTCGAGAATATCCGCGTCGCGCACGATGATCCCCTCGATCGTCGCCGGATCCGCGGCCGGCTGGTGAGTCAGGATGGCATCCACGACGGCCGGAATCTTCGCTTCGGGAAAGCCGCACTCTTTCAGGATGCGTGGCGCCTGCGCCGCGGCGTACGAGGTATTGTCCCATCGCGCCAGTTGCTCCGGGTCTTCCGGCCGGTGTCCCACGAAAACGCCGAGATCGTGCAGCCAGACCGTCGCGAAGACCACGTCATCGTCAAACTCGTGGCCGGCTCCCACGCGCCGGGCGAGCGCGTAGAGCCGGGGCTGATGCCCGAATTTGTCGACCGGTCTGGCCTCACGCTCGATGCGGACGCGTATGGCTTCGCGGAACGCCGCCTCACTCATCGCTGCTCGCTCGCAGAAAATCCGCCACCGACAGGTGCTTCCAGTAACGAGCGAAGTTATCCAGCGTCATGAACGATCGCGAGTACATCCGGTCCAGATAGAGCCTGCCGTGCAGATGATCGATCTCATGCTGCAGGATACGGGCATACCAGCCCTCGGCCCGGATGGTCACGGGTTCCGCGCACTCGTTCAGGCAGTCGATTCGCACCGCGAGGGCGCGCGGAACAATCGCGGTAAAGCCTGCCACGCTCAGACAACCTTCAAAAAAGCGAACGTCGTCCTCCGCCTCAATCGTCATGCTCGGATTGATGATGGCGTGAAAGGGCACCGCCTCGCGCTTTCTCTCCGCCGCCTGACCGGGGGGCAGTTTGTCGATGTAATCCTGCGCGTCTTCCACCACGGCAAGCTGCAGGGGCAGACCAACCTGCGGCGCCGCGAGCCCCACTCCCGGCGCATCGCGCATCGTATCGCGCATGGACACAATGAGTTCCTGAACCGGCGGCGAAAGGATTTCGTCGCGCGTAAGGGGGCGCGCAAACTGGCGGAGCGCGATCTCGCCTGCCTGGAAAATCTTCAGGATCATAGGGTCAGTGCGTCATCGAGTAAATCACATCGTTGACGCCCAGCCGGATTCCGAGCGCCGAATATCGCTCCGGATACCCCGGATCGTCTGCCCACTCCCACGAATCGCCGACGTCCGAGTTAAACGACATGGCGACCATGAGCCTGCCGCTGTCGTCATAGATGCCTCGCCAGTGGGCCGTTGCGCCGTCGTTCCGGTAAGTCGTTCCCTGCCGGAGCGCCCATTGCCCGGGGATCTGGTACCGGTCGGTCACGTCGTAGACGATGTGAAAAATAGGATCGCGATCGTCGATCTCGACGATCGGGCGGTCCGGGAACACAACCGCCATGCTGTCCATGAAGCGATTCCACTCCGGCGTGCCCCAGAAATCGTCGAGCATCAGAAAGCCGCCGCGCAGAAGGTACTCCCGGAGTTTCGCGGCCTGAGCGTTCGTCAGTTTCCAGTCCCCCATCTCGCCGGCGACCAGCCACGGCCAGTTGAAGATGTCTTCGCCGTCGTCGGGATTGACCGGCTGTTCGACAGAACGGACGTGAACGCGCGTGAGCCGGCGGAGGGCGGCGGCGAAATGACGGTCGGCTCGCGGATAATCCTGCGACCAGCTGGTTCCGCCTTCCCGCCAGTCGCGGTAGCCGCCGAAGCCTCGCGGACGCGAGAAACGGCCGAAGGGGTGCGGCGGATACATCAGACGTGCCTGAATCCATTCGGTTTTTTCCAGATAGTCCGAAGGCAGTTCCACGTCGTCGTAGGCTTCGAGACTGCGATAAACGCGAAAAGGACGGGGGTTCGAAGAGGAAGGCGACGAGGCGGCGTAAACGGCGGTCAGCAGCGCGACTCCGCTACCCGACAGCCAGAACGCCTTTCGTAGCTTCATCGTGTCAGACCTGCCCTGAGCATAGCAAAAGCTCACGGAATAACGAGCACGATGAGGCCCACGCCCCGGATGCGCACGGCGAGTCTTCCTGCCGGTCGAAACCTAAGAAAATTCTAAAGATCCATCTTTACACATATTGACCTACTACTCCGATAGTAGAGCGTAACAATCAAAGTATCTCTTCGTCTTTTCGGAGACGGAACTTTCAGACAAGGTTTATGCAAAAGTTAAAACGGTTAGTCGTTCTCCTCGCCGCGCTCGTCCTGGTCGTAGCGCTCGGTCAGCGCACCGCTGACGCACAGAGCGCCGGCACAATCCGCGGTTCGGTCACGGACCCATCGGCCGCAGTCGTTCCGGGAGCCACCGTAATCTTTACCGGAGGCGGACTGACGCGGACCGCGAAGTCGGACGGGCAGGGGAAATTCACGCTGACGGTTCCCGCGGGAA
>DASZUZ010000062.1:0-2006 GCA_035547415.1 Bryobacteraceae bacterium
GCCGGTTCTTCGGATGGCGTCGCGAATCGGTCCGTAGATCGAGAACTTGTCGCTTCCCGAATGAACGCTGAGTTTCAGCGTGTCCGGCAATCCATAATGCTTCACGGCATACGCGATCACGGCCAGATCGTCGGAGAACTCCGTCGAGAACTGCGCCACGTCCCCGACGTAGTCAACACCCTTGTTAAACCGGCCGGTGAACTTCGGCGCAATGGTCTGGATCGGGATCTTTTCATCCGCGATGGCGACCAGGATGACGAGCAACTCGGGCGGCGTCTGCGGGGCGTCCGTCTCGTCCATCGATACTTCCGTGATAAAGCGATCCGCGCCCTTTTTCTCGGCGATATGTCGATAGATGCGACCCGCTTCTTTCACGGCGAACAGGTACTTCGCGGCGACCCGCCCGACCGATTCGCGGGATGTGGCGATCGGCTCGGCGATACCGGGAATGCGCAGGGTCCCGATCAGTTCCGGGTGGGCCGAAACGAAGGCGTCCACTTCATCGGCGGGGGCCTCGCGGCCGATGAAGTGAGCGACGTCAAGAGTGTAGAAATCGCTCGGCGCGATGAACCGATCGACCGTGTCGAGATTGATATGGTCGGCGTCGACGTGCCAGGGCTGCGTCCAGCCCGATTCTTTTACCGCCGCCGCGGCGGCTTCCGTGACGCTCGAAGGCTCCGAACCGACAATCAGATGCTCCCGGTTCGACTTATTCCAGACGGGCGTGATTTCGACGCCCTTCTCAGCGGCCAACTGGAAGGCGCGAAGCTGCGCCTTTGCCTGATGCGCGAAACGGTCGCCAACACCGAACGTGAATTTTTCAATCCTGAGCATGACCTCTCCTCTGCTATTGATTGACGCCCGACGCGAGGAAGCCGCCATCCACCGCGATGCACTGGCCCGTGATGTAACTGGCGGCGTCGGACGCCAGCAGAACGGCCGCTCCGACGAGTTCATCGGTCTTGCCGAACCTGCCCATGGGCGTCCGCATCAGCAGTTCCTTTCCGCGAGGCGTGCCGTCCAGCAGCGCCGCGTTGAGATCCGTGCGGAAGACGCCGGGAGCGATGGCGTTCACATTAATGCCGTGGCGCGACCATTCCACGGCGAGGCTGCGTGTCAGCGACAACACCGCCGATTTCGAAGCCGCATAAGCGGCAACCTCGTAGAAAGCGACGTAAGAGTTCAGAGACGCAATGTTGATGATGCGGCCACGGCCGCTCGCGCGCAGCGGCTCATAAAAGGCCTGGCACGCGCGCAGGGTGCCGTTCAGATTCGTGTCCATGATGCCGTTCCATTCGTCTTCGGAAAGGTCTTTCGTGGGCGTCCGCTTGATGCGACCCGCGACATTCAGCAGCACGTCGACGCGTCCAAACTTCGCGACGACGGCGTCGCGAAAGGCTTCCACCGACTTGCGGTCCGATACATCCACAGTGTGGGCCAGCGTCTGCCGTCCTTCGGCGGTGACCAGGCCGCAGACCTCGTTGACCATTTCTTCGCGGCGTCCGGTCGCGATCACGTCCGCCCCTGCCTGGGCGAAACCAAGAGCCATACTTCTGCCGATACCCGAAGTTCCGCCGATGACGACCGCCACGCGGCCCGTGAGGTCAGTGAAATTCTTTGCCATGTCTCTGGAGCAGATTATCAGACGGTCGTAGAATTTCAAATGAAAGGACCGGCCCCAACCAGCCTACCCAGTGAACATCTCCGCGGAAGATTTCAGACAACACTTTGCGCTCCTGTCCGATGAAGCGCTTCTTGCCACCAGAAGGGACGACCTGACCGACGTGGCGAAAGCCTGTTATGACGACGAGGTCGCCCACCGGGAACTGAGCCCCGACGCCGCCGAAGAAGATACGCAGGAAGCGGAGATCCAGGAAGAACGCAGCGAAGAGGATCAGGCGAACGAGCATGGAAAGGACATGGTGTCCCTCACATCGTTTCCCGATGTCGAGGAGGCCAGACTGGCGCGCGGCCTGCTGCAGATCGCCGGGATTCCGTCGTTCCTC
>DASZUZ010000063.1:0-6468 GCA_035547415.1 Bryobacteraceae bacterium
GTATGGCCGATGGGGAGTAGCGTACATCTACGGCACATGCTTTGCGCTTCGCGGTCTGCGGGCCATGGGCGAAGACGACCACGAGCCGCATATCCAGCGCGCCAACGAATGGCTGCGTTCGATTCAGAATTCCGATGGCGGCTGGGGCGAAAGCTGCGCCAGTTACGACAATGATTTGTTCACCGCCGCTCCGAGTACTCCCTCCCAAACTGCCTGGGCGCTCATGGGTCTCATGGCCGGAGGCGATACCTGGAGCTCGAGCGTCCTCGCGGGCATCGAATACCTGATTCGGAACCAGCGGGAGGATGGGTCGTGGCTCGAAGAGCTCGCGACGGGCACCGGCTTCCCGAAGGTTTTTTATCTCAACTATCACTACTACCGGCTTTACTTCCCGCTGCTCGCGCTGGCCACGTTCGTGAAGCAGCACGAGGCATAGAGTGCCGCGAAATCTCGCAACGATGGATATTCCGGACAATCGGTCCCCTCGCGCCCCCAGATGAAGCCAACGCTGGTTACGGGCGCCTCCGGATTTGTCGGATGGCACGTTGCGCGGCTGCTCCTCGATCGCGGCCATCGCGTCAGAGCCCTGGTCAGACCGGCAAGTTCGGTCCCTGAACTCGATGTCGAACCCATACCCGGCGATCTGCGCAACCCGGATTCTCTGGCGCGCGCGGTCGCGGGCTGCGGCCTGGTCTTCCATGTAGCAGCCGATTACCGCCTCTGGTCGAAGAACCCGAACGAACTTTACCAGTCGAACGTTGAAGGAACCCGCAACATGCTGTCCGCGGCGCAGGCTGCGGGAGTCGAACGCTTCGTATATACGAGCACCGTCGGTTGCATCGGTGTGCCGGATACCGGGATCGGCGATGAGAGTCAACCCGTATCTCTCGATGAAATGGCGGGTGACTATAAGCGCTCAAAGTTCATGGCGGAACAGGTCGCCTGTGATTTTGCAAGGCGCGGTTTTCCCGTGATGATCGTCAATCCGACGGCGCCCATGGGAGACCACGATTTCAAACCCACGCCCACTGGCCAGATTGTCTTCGACTTCCTGAGAGGCGCCATGCCGGCCTATATCGATACGGGCCTGAACGTGGTGAGTGTCCGGGACGTTGCGCTGGGCCATCTGCTGGCATGCGAACGCGGGTCCACCGGCGAGCGGTATATCCTCGGCTCGGAGAACATGACCCTCGGCCGGATCCTGCGCGAGCTGGCCTCCATAACCGGGCGCAAGGCGCCAACCGTGGAACTGCCGTATTTCGTCGCGTACACTGCGGGCGTGGTGACCACCGCCTGGGCGCGCCTGACCGGAACGCCGCCGCGGGCGCCGCTGGAGGCGGTACGAATGGCGCGGAAAAAGATGTTTGTTTCACACGCGAAAGCGGCGCGCGACCTGGGTTTCACGCCGCGCCCCGCGCGCGAGGCTCTGGTAGAAGCCGTATCCTGGTTTGAGCGCGTAAGGAGCGCGAAAGCGGCGTGACGCGCCCGCTATTATTTATCGCCGCGGATCCGCGTGAGTGCGGGCCCTGGGTTTCCCGGTGGGAGGAATCCCGTCCCGTCGACCTGCCGGTTCACTGGGCGCGCGCCGGGAAATGGCGTGGCCGTGACGTGCTTGCGATCGCCAACGGAGCCGGCGCCGAGCGGGCCCGCGCGGCTGTCGCGGCGGCGCCACGCCCCGGAGCGATCTGCAACATCGGCTTCTGCGGCGCATTGGATGAGCGTCTGCGCGTTGGCGACATCTTCACAGCCACGGAAGTTCGTAACGGAACCGAAATCTACGCGGCTCTCAAACCGAACGGTCCGGCCGCGAAGACCGGCATTGTCGCATCGGTGGCTCGCATCGCGCAGACGGCCCGCGAAAAGCGCCAGTTGCGCCAGACCGGCGCTTCCGCCGTGGAAATGGAAGCGGCAGGGGTGGCGCGAGCATCCAACGAGCTTGACGTGCCGTTCTATTGCGTTCGTACCGTGAGCGACCTCGCGGATGAAGACTTCGCGAACGATTTCAACCGCTGTCTCACGGCGGACGGGCGTATCGATGTTGTTCGCCTCGTGCTTGGCGCGCTCGCCAGCCCCGTGCGGCGCTTTGGAGAACTCATCCGACTTTCGCGGCGAACGTCGCTGGCATCACGAAATCTTGGAGAATTTCTTGCCCACTGTACCTTCTGAAGCTGCTGCCCCTTCGAATATGCGCGCCGCGGTGTACCGCGGGAAGAGCGTCGTGTCCGTGGATGAAGTGGACATTCCCGCGATCGGAGATGGCGAAATTCTGATTCGCGTCGAAGCCTGCGGCGTGTGTCATACCGATCTCAAGAAGATCGAATACGACCTGCTGACGCCTCCCCGAATCTACGGCCACGAGACAGCGGGCGTCGTCGCCGGGGTGGGCCATAATGTAACGAAATACCAGCCGGGCGATCGCGTCATTGTCTTCCATCACATTCCCTGCGGCGCCTGTTTCTACTGCCGGAGAAAACTGTACGCCCAGTGCCCGGTCTACAAGAAGGTAGGCGTCACCGCCGGTTTCGAGCCCGCCGGGGGCGGGTTCGCGCAGTACGTTCGCGTGATGGACTGGATCGTGGAACGCGGCGTCGAAAAGATCCCGGATGGAGTGCCTTTCGAGACCGCGGCGTTTGTGGAACCGGTAAACACCTGTTTGAAGGCCGTCGATCAGTGCGATCCGCGGCCGGAGGATGTCGTGCTGGTCCAGGGCCAGGGCCCCATCGGCCTGATCTTTACCATGCTCCTGAAACTGAGGGGCTGCACGATAGTGACAACGGACACCATTCCGAGCCGGCTCGACCTTTCCCGCGCCTGCGGCGCGGCTTTCGCTCTGGATCCCCGGACAAGCGATGTTTCGGCGAAGCTCAGGGAACTGACCGATGGGCGGGGCGCGGATATGGTTTTTGTCGCCACCAACGTCAACGGCCTGGTCGAAGAAGCGATCCGCTCGACACGCCCTGGCGCGAAAATCATGCTGTTCGCGCAGACATCGGACAAGGAACGCATCGAGCTTTCCGGCGCCAGCATCTGCGTCGGCGAGCGATCGCTGCTCGGATCTTACAGCGCCTCGGTGGATATCCAGAAAGAGTCGGCGGATCTGGTCTTTAGCGGTAAACTCCCCGTCCATTTGTTGATTTCGCACCGGATACCGCTTGATAAGATCGGGTTTGCATTCAGGCTGGCGACGCACCCGGGCGAGTTCCCTCGCGAGAACCCTCTGAAAATCATCGTGCGCCCGCAGGAGTATTCTGATTGCCTTTAGGAAGTTCGGGTATCAACGACACGATGCTGGCGGCGGTGCTCTATGGCAAAGAGCACGTGCAGCTCGAGCGAGTGCCTGTGCCCCGCCTGGGCCCGGAAGACCTGCTCGTCAGAGTGCGGGCCGCGCTCACCTGCGGTACCGACATCAAGGTCTTTCTTCGTGGCTACCATGCCCGAATGATCATGCCTCCCGCGCTGTTCGGTCATGAACTGGCGGGCGATATTGTCGCGCTCGGCGAGAAAGTCGAGGGCTTTGAACTCGGCCAGCGAATCGTCGCCGCGAATTCGGCTCCCTGTCTCCAGTGCTTTTATTGCCGCCGCGGCCGCGTCAATCTCTGCGAAGATCTGCTTTTTAACAACGGCGCCTACGCGGAATTCATCCGGATTCCGTCCCGCATCGTCCGGCTGAACACTTACGTCATCCCGCCGCATCTCGATTATCGTGACGCCGCCCTCGCGGAACCCCTCGCCTGCGTGGTCAAGGGCGTTGAAGATTCCGAAATGCGCGCCGGCGACACGGTCGTCGTGATCGGGGTCGGTCCCATCGGATCCATGTTCGTCCGGCTCGCCAAGCTGCGCGGCGCCCGCGTCATCGCGGTCGGCCGGCGACGGTCGAAGCTCGAACGGGCGATGCGCCTCGGCGCGGACCGCGCTGTCGCCACCGAAGAAACGGCAAACCCTGTCGCCGCCGTCCGCGAACTGACGGGCGGACGGGGCGCCGATATCGTCATTGAAGCGGTCGGCAAGCCGGAAACCTGGAACTGGTCGGTCGAAATGCTGCGCCGCGGAGGCACAGTGAACTTCTTCGGGGGTCCTCCCAGCGGCACGCGGGTGGAACTCGATACGAACCTGCTGCACTATTCGGAAATCACCTGCCGCGCCAGCTTTCATCACACGCCGGCCACCATGCGGGAAGCGCTCGACATCATTGCAAGCGGCGGCATCAGCGCGCGCGATTTTGTCGACGCGGAAGAGCCGCTCGGAAATCTTTCATCCGTGCTTTTCCGCCTGGCGGAGGGCAGCAGCACGCTGAAGACGGCCATCATACCGTGACCGCGACTCTTCTGCCGCGGGACTATGTTCTGAGTCCGGAAGCACTGTCGCGCTCCTGGACCCATTTAGAAGCCGAACAGTATACGCGCTGGCTCGCCACCCACCACTACGAGAACTTTCACGTGGTCAGCTTCCTGCTGCCGAAGCACCTGCACCAGGATTTTTACAATGTCTATTCGTACTGCCGGTGGGCCGACGATCTGGGCGACGAAATCGGCGATACGCAGGAAAGCCTGCGTCTGCTCAGCTGGTGGTCGGAAGAACTGGACCGCATGTATGCCGGCGAGGCTCAGCATCCGGTGTTCGTCGCGCTCCGCGGAACCGTGAACCGTTACGGTATTCCGCGGGAACCGTTTGCGGACCTGGTGCGCGCCTTCATTCAGGACCAGACGGTGACGCGGTATCGGAACTGGGAAGGCGTTCTCGATTACTGCGTCTACTCGGCGAATCCCGTAGGACGTCTCGTGCTGTACCTGTGCGGCTATTCCGACCCCGAAAGACAGCGGCTCTCGGACGCGACCTGCACGGGCCTGCAACTCGCGAATTTCTGGCAGGACGTGACCGTCGATCTGGCCAAGGACCGGGTCTATCTCCCGCTCGATCTGCTCGCGAGACATGGCTACACCGTGGAGGAACTGTTCGCGAGAAAATTCGACGACCGTTTCCGCGAAATCATGCGCGAGGCAGTCGGGACGGCGCGCGAATTCTTCGTCAAGGGACTGCCGCTCTCCCGGAGCGTCAACAAGCGGCTTTCGATCGATCTGGAACTTTTCAGCCGCGGAGGCATGCGCATTCTCGACAAGATCGAGCAGCAGGGTTATGACGTGCTGTCGCGCCGCCCGGCGATCTCAAAAGTGGAACGCGCAACGCTGCTCCTCGGTACCCTGGCGCGCGTGGCCTTCTCACGAGCCGCATGATTTCCCTCGAAGATTCGTACGCGCACTGCCGCGTCGTGGCGAAGAGCCGGGCGAAAAACTTCTACTATTCTTTTGTCCTGCTGGAGCCCGATCAGAAAAATGCGATGTGCGCGGTGTATGCGTTCATGCGCTATTGCGACGATCTGAGCGACGAGCCCGGCGCGACCCGAACCGCGATGGATCGCTGGCGCGAGGCGCTCGACGCCGCGCTCGCGGGTAAGCCCGATGCGAACCCCACCTGGCCCGCATTTCTCGACACGGTGAAGCGCTACCGGATTCCGCACCGCTATTTCTACGAGATGATCGAGGGCGTGGCGTCGGATCTCGAGCCGCGTGTGATCGGCACATTCGATGATCTCTACCAATATTGCTACCGCGTGGCGTCGGTTGTCGGCCTGACAACGATCCACATCTTCGGATTCACCTCGTCCGACGCTCTGCCGCTCGCGGAGAAGTGCGGCATCGCGTTCCAGTTGACGAATATTCTGCGGGATGTGCGTGAGGACGCGGAACTCGGCCGCGTGTATCTGCCTGCCGAGGATCTCGATCGTTTTGGCGTAACGGCGGAGGATCTGAAATCGGGAAAACGGACCGCGGCGTTTGGTGAACTCATGGAGTTCGAGATTGGCCGCGCACGAGATTACTACGAGGAATCGAAGCCCCTTCTGGCCTTGATTGACGAACGGGCGCGGCCATCGCTCTGGGCGCTGATCGAGATCTATTCGAGCCTTCTCGACCGCATCGCGGAAGCCCACTTCGACGTCCTCCGGCGGCGGATATCGCTGAGCCCCGCCGAGAAGCTCTGGATCGTCCTGCGGGCGTACTTTGCTAAACTGAAAGTCTCTTCACGGGCGGTTAGCTCAGCCGGTTAGAGCGCCTGCCTTACAAGCAGGAGGTCCACAGTTCGAGCCTGTGACCGCCCACCATCCGTTCCCACAAGCAAGCTCACGAACTTCCGTGCTAAGATGCACGGCTCTTGGCTCAAAACGGCCATTTTTCGCCGCACCCTCCTCCGCCAACGGGTCCATACGGATGCTGAGCAATACTTCCATCGGCCACGCGAAGGCGATTATTCTTGAAGGCGCAAAGATATACAATGGGACGTCCGAAACAAAACACGCGCCTTACGTTTTCAGGATCGACCGCCGTGCCAGAAAGCCGCTCCATTCGCGATCCAATCCACAGATTCATAAAGCTTCAGGAGCACGAGGCAGAAATCGTCGATTCGGAGGTTTTC
>DASZUZ010000064.1:0-11032 GCA_035547415.1 Bryobacteraceae bacterium
GAGGCGGCCAGAAGAACCGGGAGGGTGCAGGCGAGGATACGTGGCGCTCTTGCCATTTGAGATGGCAGTGTAAAGGACCGCTGCGGAAAAAGCGACATTTCAGCGAAATGTAACGGTCACAAACCATTGCCAGTCAGGTTACACTGAGAAACCCATGAACCCGGAGTTGCCGGAAGCCATGAAGCTGGCGGCACGGTCGCAGTTAAAGAAGATCCAGGCAAGCAGTGCATTTAAACAGGCGCCGAGATTACGGAGATTCCTTGAGTTCACGGTCGAGGAGGCGATTCGTGGCCGAAGCGTGAATGAGGCGATTGTCGCGGCCACCGTTTTCGACAGGGATCCCGGAAGCGATCCGGGGTCGATTGTGAGAACGAATGCGAGGCGGATTCGGCAGCGACTGGAGGAATACTACAGCAGCGAGGGGCTTGAGGACCCGGTCAGAATTGTGCTTGACCCGGGTGGCTATGTGCCGCGGTTTGTAATCAGGGCAGAAGGAGCAGAAGAGCGGGTATCAGCTAACGAGGTTATTCCGCCGCCGGAAGAACACATAAGTCCATCGGCCATTTCAAACGGAGAGTGCGCCGTCGATCAACCAGCGCGGGTTCAGGACGTAAGCGCGTCTGTTTCGGCGGGTTTAATCTGCGTAACCATGGTGCTGATCGTTGCAGGCATGGCATGGTTCGCTGCGTCGTACGGTTCGTTCGGAGCCTCGATTGTGGCGGTCGCGTGCCTGGTTTCGATGCTGAGCTTCTGGCATATACGAGCAAGTCGGAAATCTCGCGAGAAAATGTGTGATGCGACACCGGATTCGGGAGAGTCCTCTGGACTCTCTCCGCGGGATTTCGGGGGCCGGTGCGCGGAAATGTCCAATGAAAGCGAACCAGACAGGCCCTCTTCCGCTTAAATAATCGGCGATGTGCGGCTCGGAATTTCGAGCGTGGTGGGCCGCAGTTATTGCCCGTCGACGCCACGGTGGCGCGATCGATCCCGGGAGTTGAGGCCGAATCTCGCGTTTTCGGATACGAACTCTTCGGCCTCTCTCATTTACAGGTCGCGTTTGTTGACAGGCTGATTCAATCCGCCGGCGGAGCGCCAGTTCCACCGCTGAACCGATAAAAGGGACAGCCGTTCATCGAAGCGGTAGTCGGCCGGGAAGGTGTCGCGGCCGGCAATGTAGTCCTCGCGGCGCCCATGCTCGATTGCAACGCGGGTTCGCGGGAAAGCCAATAATGCCCCAAAAATACCGGCTCCGCACCCGTTGAAACCCGATTTGGGAGGCTAATGACGTCCCCAAAGCCGTTCGATCCTCGTCGGCCACCATGGCGGCTCACGGGTACATGACTGCTTCATCCTCCCGCCGCGCACGAGTGTCCGGTCGCGTCTGCCCGCAAGCAGCTTTGCGGGCCGTACTCCACTTCTGCCACGAGAGCGCCATGCGCTTCCGGCTCATTTCGCCGCCCGAACCAGCTCTTCAGGCGAATTAACCTCATCTTTACGGTTTGCAGAGGATTCTCCCTCGGTTCTGCGTAACATAAAGTCGAGGGGGGTACGGGTGTGCATCTGAATACCCGAGCCCTGCGATACTCGAAAACGTCCGCGCCACCGGCCGAAGCGACACAGCGCACGGAACGGCATCCACCTCGCGGAACAGATCGTGAAAGAGGACATTCGGTGCATTCCAGGCGTAATAGCTTTCGATCGGCGATTCCGGCGCGTTCATTCTCTGACCTTCCCGAATTCGGGAAAACCCGTTCCCTGGCTGCCCGGGTCGCCACCGGACTGTTGCTGGCAGTTGCCTTTGCTCACGGAGACGCGGCTCCGGAGGCCATGCTGCGAGACCTCAACGTCGTTGCGGTCGACAGCAAAGGTGCCCCCGTCAACGATCTGACCCTTGCCGACTTCGAAGTGACCGACGCCGGAAAACACCGGCCAATATCCTACTTTCGCCACAATACCGGCAGGCTCTCGCCGCCCCCGCCGCTCCAGCCAGGCGAGTTCGCGAATCGCCGCGGCGCTGGAGCCCACCACCCCACACTGCTTCTTTTCGACCTCCTGAATCAGCGCTTCAGCACGCGCGGCGTCACCGCCAATCAGATCGTTCGTGAACTGGGCGGCCTCGAAGACGCAAATGACCTCTACTTCTATCTCCTCACGCTGGACGGGCGGCTGTATGCCGCCCACGGGCTTCCGGAGTCGGAGCAAACCGGCGTTCGGACTGACGCAACGCCCTGGACAGGCGACATCAAACAGATCATGGATCGCGCTCTGCGGTCGGTCGCCCAGGTAAGATCCGTGGACATCGACGTGAACGTCCGGGTTCAGTTGACCCTGAATGCGCTCGATGCGCTCGCCGCGCGCCTGTCAATGTTCCCGGGTCGCAAAAACATTGTCTGGGTTACCGATGGGGTCCCCATCGCGCTTGGCCCCCAGCGATCCGATACCGGCGACTACATCGACTTCACGCCGCAATTGCGGCAACTCAGCGAGTGGTGCGACCGGTCCGGCGTGGCAATCTATCCCGTGCGCCAGGTGATGCTGGGCAGCCCGGATGCCATGGGCGCCGCCTATGGCTCCGGCCTCGGCAGCGAGGAGACCCTCAACGAGCTCGCGGGGCTCACGGGAGGGCGGCCCACCGGCACGAAGGACATTGCCGCCGCCGTCCGGCAGGCCGTGACCGACGTTCGCAGCAGCTATCAGATTGGCTACTACGCGCCCGAAGAAAGCATGGACGGTAAGTTCCACAAACTCCGCGTCGTCTGCAAACGCAAGGGAGTCCGCATACAGGCGAAGAACGGCTATTACGCCTTCGCCGAGGCGCCCGGAGCCAGAGCGCAGCGCGCCATTGGCGCGGCGGTTGCCGACAGGTTCGACGCCGCTGAGATCGGACTCCGTGGCCGCCTTTCGATCGACCCGAAGGACCGCCTGCGCGCGCGCATCTCGACGCGCATCGACGCCAGCGACATCGCACTGGCTCAGGAATCCGATGATCGGTATTCGGGAGAGTTGCGAATCGCTCTCGCGGGTTTCACGGCGGACGGCCGTACCGCGACCTCTTCCATCGTGCCCCTCGACGTTCACTTCACTGCTGCCGGGCGCGACAAAGCGCTGCGGGAGGGAATCCCTTTCGAGGAAGATATCGCGCTCGGCGACGGCGTGAACCGGGTTCGCGTCGTCGTATTCGATCGGGGATCGACCGCCATCGGATCGCTCACTTTGCCGGTTGGCGACTCCCTCGGTCACTGACCGGCGGCGGCGCTCTCAGCCGGCTGAGTCATGACGGCCTCGCCGTCATGCCCACTCGGAATCCCATGACATCCGCGCCCGCACCGGACCGATCAACTCTCGCGCCCCCTGATTATCCGTTGGGTTCAGCCAGAGCATGCGATCGAAGATGCGGGCGGCCTCGTCGAACCGCTCGAGCCGCCACAGGCAAAGGCCGAACCCGTGCATGCAGCGGAGGAATGGCCGGTTGTCGATCCATCCCCAGGGCAGCAGAGCATCGAAACCGCTGCCGAGGGACAACTCGCCGATTCGAAACCCCACTTCGTAGTGCCGGATTGCCTCCCTGGGAGAACGGTCAAATACGAAGTTGCCGAGATGCGCGTGGGCATCGAGGCACCGCAGGTCGGCTTCGCACAGGTTCATCAGAATCCGGTACGCTCCCTTCCCGTCGCCGGAAGCCTTACGGTCGTTCGACTCGGTAATCGGATCGGAAAATGGCTCGTCCGGGTCCAGGCCTGGCAGCACCTGCTCCATCTCGAACACCGGTCGCGGACCGCGCGCGATGATCGGCTTCGCCCACTCCTCGATCGGCTCGCCCTCCTCGCCCCAGTAATGCTCCGCGGGCTTCCAGAGTCCGCACTCTTCCAGCCGCAGCGGGACCAGACCCAGAGCCTTTGCGTCCACCCGGGTCGAATCCACTGCGCCGGAAAGATAGGGCTTGCCTGCGTACGTCCACTGTTTCGCCGGCCTGATTGCCGCGATCTCTCCGGGCACTAACTCCCAGGGCCGCGTGGCGCGGAATGTGAACGTGCTGTCGCTGCCCGGCAGACGGCAGCGCGCGGTCTTCTCGCTCACCGACAGAACCACGATTTCCAGCGGGCCCTCCATCGGGGAGACCGTCGACGCGGGCGCGCGCCGCGTCTGGCTCCGGCTGCCGGAAGGAACCGGCGTAAGCCCCATCCATTTGCGGTACGCAGCCAGATAATCGCCGCCCGGAGCGTTCGGAGGAATCGCCAGATCGAAAACCGCCACCCTGTGCTTCGTGTCATCCGCCCGGCGGCAGGTCGCGGTCAGCCCGCGCCGCGCGTTCCCGTCGTATTCGAACCGCATCACCTGGACCGGCTCGCCAATAACGGTGGCGGCGCAGGGCACAATGACGTTTTCCTCGAACGCCTGGCGGAACGCCCACAGTTGCTCATCTTCACCCTCGGCATCGACAGTGATCCCCTCGATGAGCGCGTCCAGGTCGACGGCTCTGCGGCTGCTCCGGTTCTTCTTCGTCATGCGGCATCTCCGCGCCGGCTCAACCGGCGTTCACACAATTCCTTCACTGAAAACAAACAGTTTACGCTCTGCCCCGCGCGCCGCCGGTGCGATACTGCCGCCAGGCAGGCAGTTTCTCCGTATCGCAGCCGATTCACCGGCTGAACGGATCGCCTGTCGCTGTTCCGGGTACGTCTGTCAAAGACCGCTGCCCGATGGTTCCTTGAAAACTGAATATTATAAGGCTCCCTGTCACCCTGATGAGACTAACCGGACGGCGGCATTCACTGCCGCCGTGCTCCCGCGAGCACCCGGTTCGCCGGAAAGAAAAAAATGCGCGCTCCCCAAACCCAATTGAGGGTTAACTCAATTGAAATCAATAAAAAGATTGGCTTTGGAGAAGCCAGTTTGAAGCCAATCGGAAGCCAATATTTGGCTTTGCAAACCCAACGCATTAGAATCGGAACCGGCCCATGAAGACCAGCTTTTCGACATTGGGATGCGCCGATTGGTCCCTCCGGCATGTTCTGGACGAGGCGAAGCGCCTCGGTTTTGACGGCGTCGAACTGCGCTTTATCGACGGCACGGATGCTCTCTGGGAACTTCCCGAACTGAGTTCTGGCGGCCTCGCCGCAACGAAGCGTGAGGTGCTCGATCGCGGACTGGTCATCTCCAGTGTCGGCGCGCGCGCCCATTTTCACTTCATCGATCCCGCGAAGCGTAAGGCGCAGATGGAAGAAGCGAAACGGAACGTTGATATAGCTGCGGCCCTCGGATGTACGGGCGTCCGCGTCTGGGGCGACAAAGTTCAGCCCGGCGGCGACCGCGAATCGACGATGAAGTGGATCTCGGAAGCCTTATGGACTCTGGCGGATTACGGTCGCCCCGCGGGCGTCAACATGCGCCTGGAAACGCATGGCGATTTCACGCGCTCAACGGACGTGATTGCGCTTCTCCGCGGGTGTGGATGCCACGGCGCGGCCGCAACCTGGGATCCCGCAAACGTGCTCGCGGGCTGCGGCGAAGACCCGGCGGTGGGAGCCGCCAACCTGGGCGCGTACATCGAACACGTTCATTTCAAGGACGAGAAACTTCTTGGTAACGGGAAGCGGGACATCACGCTGCTGGGACACGGCGACATCCCGCTGTTGAAGATCGTGAGCAGCCTGAAGAAGCTGCGCTACCAGGGTTTCGTGTCGCTCGAATGGGAAAAGAAGTATTTTCCGAATGCTCCGGGCCCCGAAGTCGCTTTCCCGGATTTCATCGACTGGTGGAAGAAAAATGGAGCGTAGCCAACGATTCGCCCGGCGCGAAGCATGAGCGTGTAAACTAAAAGAAATCGGGCCGTGGCGCAGCCTGGCTAGCGCGCTTGCTTGGGGTGCAAGAGGTCCCGGGTTCAAATCCCGGCGGCCCGACCAAATTCCTCCAAAGACTCATCCTCCGGGAGTAACCCCAGACTCCCCGGAACCTTCCCACTCACAAGACCGAAACAGTCCGACCCTTCGTTGCTGGAGTGCGTGCATACAGACGCACCTCAAGGTCGTGAACCGCAAATCGAACCGCTGCTGAACTGTTGGATTGGTTGGCTGGTGAGGGAATGGCGGAGAGGAAGGGATTTGAACCCTTGGTAGAGGTTTAAGCCCCTACGACGGTTTAGCAAACCGCTGCTTTCGACCACTCAGCCACCTCTCCGCGAGATGTTCGTGGGCCGAACTACTTAAGCATGGTAGCACGAAGGCAGATGCGTTAGAATGAAGAAACAGTGCACCCGTAGCTCAGCTGGATAGAGCGTTTGCCTCCGGAGCAAAAGGTCAGAGGTTCGAATCCTCTCGGGTGTACCAGCCTCCTTCACGAGCGGCTCTTGCCGAACGCATCCTTCCGGACGATACCCGCTCCTTCGCGAACCACAATCAACTGATTCGCATTAACCTGTGGGATCTTCTCCACGCCGCCGTTCGGCCATCGGATCTCCAGATCGGCCGAAGCAGCCGCGCCCAGCCCGAAGTGCAGCCGCGAATCGTTCGCCGAATAGAAACTCGACTGGCTGAGAACTTCCTGCGCCTGCATCTTCCCCGCGTATCGCGCCGTCACCCGCGCCCCAATCGCCCCGCGATTCGATTTCACGCCCTCGAGTTTCACCTTGAGCCAATGATTAGTTCCCGAAACATCGTTGCGCAACAGCGACGGAGGCTCGTTCACGTTCACGATCAGGATGTCGATATCGCCGTCGTTGTCAAAGTCCCCAAACGCGCAGCCCCGGCTGCAATGCGCCTCGGAAATGGCGGGGCCCGCCTCCATCAGTTCCTCGAACTTCCCCCCGCCCAGATTCCGGAAAATCAGGCGCGGCGTGTTGACCGGGTATTGAGGGAACTTCGCCGCCACCTCGGGATACACGCCCCCGGTAACCATGAACAGATCCGGATTGCCGTCATTGTCCAGATCGACGATACCCGCGCCCCAGCCGACAAAGCGCGTTTCCACGCCGAGGCCTGACGGAACCGTCACATCGTCGAATGACTGCTTCCCCGTGTTTCGATAGAGCACGCTGGTATCGTCGGAAAAGTGCGTCTTCAGGATGTCGAGATTTCCGTCGAGGTTGTAATCGCCGATGCCCAGGCCCATGCCTGCCTGTTCATTGCCGTCTTCGCTGAGCGCGGTGCCCCATTCGAGCCCGACATCGGTAAACGTCCCGTCGTGGTTGTTTCGCAGCAGAAAGCTCGGCGTCGAATCGCAGGCGACGTAAATATCGGGCCAGCCGTCGTTGTCGAAATCGGCGGCGACGGCGGTCATCATGTAGCTGCCAGTCGCCTTCAGAACGCCGGAGGACTTACTCACGTCGGTGAACGTGCCGTCGCCGTTGTTATGGTAGAGAGCCGCGCGGCCCGGAGGCAGCCCGCGCGGGCCGCACATCACGGGAACGCCCTTCCACTGGCAGAAATCGTTGCTGCCCATCTTCGCGGAGAAATCGAAGTCGAGATATGTCGCGACGAACAGATCGAGGCGCCCGTCGCGGTCGTAATCGATGAACGTGCAGCCGGAGCCCCACGGCTTCCCGGTCTGGAGCAGGCCGGCTTCTTTCGTCACGTCCGTAAACGTGCCGTCGCCATTGTTCCTGTAGAGGACGTTTTGCCCCCAGTAAGTGACGAATAAATCGTCGAAGCCGTCGTTGTTGTAGTCGCCCACCGCAACCGCGGACGCCCACCCGGTCCGGCGCAGGCCCGCCTTGTCGGTCACATCGGTGAAAGTGCCGTCCCGATTGTTTTTGTACAGGCGGTTGGTGGCGTTGGATTCGCCCTTGAGCGTCGTCCCGCTCAGGATGAAAATGTCGATCCACCCGTCGTTGTCGTAGTCGATGAACGCCACCCCGCACCCGACCGTTTCGAGGATCCAGTCCTTGTGGGCAGGGTCGCCCACAATCACCGGAGCGCGCAAACCGGCCGCATGCGCCACGTCGGTGAAATGGGCATGGAAAGGCAGGCCGGAGGGCTTTCCCCGGGGCGCGGCGGTCACGTTGCGTGTCGAGACGCCCTGCGCTTTCGCGAGAATGGGCGCCGCCAGCAGGCCGCCAAATTGCCTTCGAGTCCACATCAGCCCCGGCCCCCGGCATGAGTATGCTCGCGGTATTCGCCCAGCCGTTCCGCCAGCCACTTCACATCGCGGTCGGGATGGCAGATCAGGCAGGCGTTGGGGCTCTGTTCCGGGCCATAGCGGGCCACGAGGTCCGCGCGGGGGATGTCCGATATCTGATGCGATGCCGCGCGAAACAGGAGCGCGTTCATGATCGGCGGCATGTGGCAGGCGGCGCAGCGGCTGCCCGCCGATCTCTCCGCATGGCGGGTGTGCCGCGAGACCTGCCCCGAGAACTCTGTATGGCACTGCAGGCACATTCGGTCCGGATCCCCGGGAAACTTCAGCGACACCGGATTACCCGGCGCATTCGAGGGATGCGGATTGTGGCAACTGGCGCACTGTGCGGTCCCGCGAAGAAAGCAGGCGGACCGCATGAACGCTTCGCCAATGAAGGTGGTTTCACGGAAACGCCCATCCTTGTAAACCGCCCGAGGGCTGAACTGAGCCGAAGTCTGGCTCGGCAATCGCATAAAAAACGGACTCTCTCCCGTGAAGTTCATCTCTCCGTTCGTACCCACTTCCCGCAGCGCGGATTGCCGGTGGCACTGCCCGCAGATCAGGGTGGCCTGCACGTGATCCAGCCCGGAGAAACGAAACGGCGGCTCCGCCGCCGGGCGCCTCGCCCGCTTGCCGGACTGCATCTCCGCGACGTGACCCGCCGAAGGCCCGTGGCACATCTCGCAGTTGACCCCGGCCTCACGGAACGCGGCGTTCTCCATCTTCGCATCGTCCCGCCGCACGAGACGCAACTGGCTGGTGTGACACACCGCGCAGTTCCGCTGGTAGCTGGTCGCTTCCGAAAGATCGGTGAAGTGATCGAGGCGGGCGCGCTCGCTGGCCGGCGGGTCGATACGCTGCCAGTAGTTCAACCATTGTCCGGATCGCGCGTTGTACTGGAGAGGAAACACAAACAGGCGTCCGTCAGGCAGGCTCGCCGCGTAGGCCTGCTGCCATTTGGACCCGATCGCATAATCGACCGCGTAACGCTTCCACTTTCCGCCCGAACTGCTGAACTCAAAAAAGGGCTCGTTGCCTCCGCCCGTTCGCGCCGTTACGCGGCCGGTGCTGTCCTCGAATTCCCGGACCTGCGAGAAGTCCGCCAGAAGACGGGCTTCCGCGCGGGGCCGCAGCATTCTCGCCATCCCGGTCTGCCGCCACGCTTCGTAGATGGCGCTGTGGCACCGCTGGCACGACGAGGATCCGGCGAACTCCTCCCGCGGATCCGAAGGCATTGACGGTTCGGCCCTGGCCGGCGTGAACATACGGCGGGCATATTCCTCGAGATTGCGGCGCGTCGCAGCCCAATCCCGCGGCGGCACTCCCGCTGGTCCTGCAAGGACGGAAAGCCAGAACACGGCGTCACGGGCGTCGGAAGCGCCTCTCGCATGGCCGCCCTGAAGGACTTCGGCGCGGGCGATCGCGATCAGCAGGAGCGGGTTCTCGGGCAGGAGAGCGATGGAGCGGCGTCCATACGCCACGACGCCGTCGTTGTCGTTGAGATCGACGCTCGCCGCGGCAGCGAACTGCCACGCCGTCGCCAGCAGCCACGACGAGGGAAACTTCGCGGCAAAACTCAACGCGAGGGACCTTCTCTGAGGCGGCTGCTTCGACTGCATGAGCGTCGCAAACGCATCCCGTTCGGCCACGGATTCGGCGTTGTCGAGCAGTGACGGCGCGTTCGCTCGCCCGAACCTGGCGGAGTCCATCTCCTGCGCTACCGCCTCCGCAAGGGACGAAACCCCGGCGATCAGGATCGCCAGCGCGCAATGCCTCCTCACGGCCGGTTTTCCACCCGTTTCAACAGCCCGCGCATGAAGGAATCCTCGGGAAAATCCGCGACGTACCTTTTCAGCGCCTCGGCGGCCTTCGCGTAATCCTTCTGCTGAATCCAGGCGAGGACGAGCCGCTTGCGAATTTCCTTCGACCACGGATGAGCGCCCTCGCCACGCTCCAGCGCCGCCGCGGAGTCGGCTGGCCGGCCACTGCGTAACAAAGCGTCTCCAAGGTCGATATACGTGGACGCGCGGGCCACGCCGCTTTTCTCTTTCTCGGCCGCTTCCGCCCGGGTCAGCAAACGGATCGCCTCCGCGGGATCCCGAGTGAGCGCATTACGTCCCAGAACCGCAAGTACAAGCGGGTCATCCGGTAACATCTTCTCCGCCGCTTCCAGTGCCGCTGCGTATTGCGGGGTCAGTTGAGGGTCGCGGTCCCGCAGCGTGCCGAGAAGTTCCAGCCGGGTGATCAAAGGCAGTTCTGTCTGGCCTTCGCCGGCGTTGAGCACACGCACCCCCGGAATACCGCCGGCGGGCGGCAGATCGGCCGAAAACCGCTGGCCGGGCTGTCTGCGAATCCGGTGATCGGTAAGTGCCGAGTGGGCGATGACGCCGACGTCCCGGCGCGGCATGTGACACCCGATGCAGTTATCGGGAGGCGTCGATGCCCGCCTGAGATTCAGGGCAAGCCGGCAACTCGCGGCGGTGTGGCATGTCAGGCATTTCGCCCTGAAATACGCAGGCACCCCCCCGGCAGACGGCTGCTCGTGCGGATCATGACACGTCAGGCAACCCAGTTTGCCACTGCTTTCCCGGAAGCAACGGCTGATTTTCATCGATTCATGATGCTCGAGCAGCGCCGTCTCTTTGGCGCTCCCAGCCAGTTCGGCGATCGCCACGGTTCCGATCAGGGGCGTACCTGGCCGGAAGCTGTCATACTGCCTGGCCGGAAGCAGCGCTCTCGCCTGGCCGCCCTGGTGGCACATCATGCAGATATCTTCGGCGAGGCGGGCAGGAAGCCGGGCAGGATTGACAATCGTCGTATCCGGCAATGGCGCAGCGCCCTTGCCTCTTTCGCGGATGTGAAGTTCCCCCGGTCCGTGGCAGTTTTCGCACCCGATCGCCGCCTCCGTAAAAGGCGGGTT